>NZ_KV802428.1:0-158725 GCF_001810695.1 Corynebacterium sp. HMSC065D07 | reverse complement strand
GCGAGTTTGA
This sequence comes from Corynebacterium sp. HMSC065D07, assembly GCF_001810695.1. NCBI lineage: Bacteria > Bacillati > Actinomycetota > Actinomycetes > Mycobacteriales > Corynebacteriaceae > Corynebacterium > Corynebacterium sp. HMSC065D07. The sequence continues at coordinate 158,715 of NZ_KV802428.1, read as the reverse complement.
TTCGCAGGTTCCAGGCGTCGAGGGTTTTCTTCACCTTCGCGGTGTAGGACTCGATGAGTGTGAGGGTGCCGAGGCTGTGGCGTTGTTGAAGGGCTGCGGTACGGGCTTTGCGTTGTTTGCCGCTAAAGCGGGTGGGACCGAAATACACCTGGTTAAGGTTTGCAAGCTCAGTGGCATCGGAGGCATCCGCGCCGAGCGCGCGGAGCTCGTCGGGTGAGCCAGGAATGTTTTCCACCAGCGCAATCCCCGAATTGCGAAGGCGGATGTAGGTTTCAATATCCCCCATGAGCACAGAGACTAAAACAGGTCTCTACACCCCGCAACCGGAAGAAGAAAAATTCTGGTCGCGGGTAGCGGAGGGATAAGAAAAGCCCCTCAGGGGAGGGGCTTAGCAGCTACATCTCGGTAAGCGAGCGGTCACCTGACCATTCGATATGGAACGTGCCCTCGCGGTCCACACGCTTGAAGGTGTGGGCGCCGAAGAAATCGCGCTGGCCCTGAATCAGAGCAGCTGGGAGGCGCTCGGCGCGCAAGCTGTCGTAGTAGGACAGGGAAGAGGCAAACACCGGAACCGGCAGGCCCAGCTGCGTTGCAGTAACCACGACGCGACGCCAGGGGTCGATGAGGTTCTCCAGCTCGCCCTTGAAGTACGGGTCCAGAATCAAGGCAGGCAGGTCGGCATTGTTGTCGTAGGCCTCACGGATGCGATCGAGGAACTTCGCGCGAATGATGCATCCACCGCGCCAGATGGTGGCCAAATCGCGTGGGTCCACGTTCCAGCCGAACTCCTCGGAGCCAGCCTTGATCTCATCGAAGCCCTGGGAGTAGGCAATGAGCTTCGCGGCATACAGTGCACGGCGAACGTCTTCGACGAACTCAGCCTTGTCCACATTGAGCTCGGCAATGGTTCCGGAAGGCAGCTGGCCTTCCTGGGCAGCTGCACGTTGAGCAGTGGCAGAAGAGAGCGCACGCGCGAAAACGGATTCCGCAATGCCGGTGATCGGCACGCCCAGCTCGAGACCATTAATGGCGGTCCAGCGGCCGGTGCCCTTCTGACCGGCGGCGTCCACGATGACGTCGACAAGCGGGGCACCTGTCTCCGGATCTTTCTGTGCTAGTACTTCGGCGGTGATCTCAATGAGGTAGGAGTCTAGGTCTCCGGCGTTCCATTCGCGGAAGACTTCGGCGATTTCAGCCGGTTCCATGCCCGCACCATAACGAAGCAACTGGTAAGCCTCACCGATAACCTGCATGTCGGCGTATTCGATGCCGTTATGCACCATCTTGACGAAGTGGCCAGCGCCATCGGGTCCGATGTGGGTCACGCACGGAGTACCGTCGACATTAGCGGCGATGGACTCGAGGATTGGTCCCAAGGTCTCCCAAGACTCAGCTGGGCCACCAGGCATGATGGACGGGCCATTGAGCGCGCCTTCCTCACCACCGGAAATGCCTGCGCCGACGAAGTGACGGCCCTTAGCGGCCACCTCCTTCTCGCGGCGAATGGTGTCCGTGAACAGTGCATTGCCGCCATCGATGATGATGTCACCCTCATCCATGGCTTCGGTGAGTTGCTCGATGACGGCGTCAGTAGCCGCGCCAGCCTTAACCATGATGATCGCCTTACGCGGGCGCTCGAGGGAGGCAACGAAGTCCTCGACGTTCTCGGAGGCAATGAACGCTCCTTCATCGCCGTGCTCGCTGATGAGCGCGCGAGTCTTTTCCGGGCTGCGGTTGTACACCGCGACCGTGTTGCCGTTGCGAGCAAAGTTTCGCGCAAGGTTGGAGCCCATCACAGCAAGCCCCACAACGCCAATCTGAGCGAGATCTGTCTTTTCAGCACTTTGAGTCATGTTCACCATCCTACGTCACCGAATTCCACTAACCTGTTGTGGCATGAACCACTCTGAAATCTTTGAAAAGCTCTTGGCCGTTTCCCAGTCGCGTCCGCTCAACGCGGAAGAACTCGAGTTGATCAACTCCAACCCGCAGGGGCTCGCAGGGCTTATTGGCCTGCGCTACACGCACATTTCTGCAGACGAGGTTCGATCTGAGGTGGAAGTCGTCCCAGATCACCACCAGCCTTGGGGCGTTGCAAATGGGGGTCTGTACTGCACAATTACGGAATCGACTGCATCCGTCGGCAGCCTAATCCTCGCAGGCAAGCCCGTTGTCGGTGTCAACAACAACACGGATTTCCTCAAGCCGGTGGCTTCGGGCACGGTGACCGCCGTTGCTACACCGCTGTACAAGGGGCGCCGCACGCAGCTGTGGGAGGTTAAGATCAGCCAGGGGGATGTGCTCCTCGCCGCGTCCACGCTGCGCACGATGGTGGTGCAGTAGCCTCTTACAACCAGTTGTTGCGGCGGAACCACCACCACATTCCGGCCACGACTAACACCATGAGGCCGATTGCGCCGTAATAGCCCCAAGGAAAATGCAGCTCCGGCATGACATCGAAGTTCATTCCGTAGATACCCGCGACAAGCGTTGGTGCGGCCCACATACCAACCACCGCGGAAATCGTGCGCATGTCGGAGTTTTGCTGCATGCTGATCTTGGCCACGGAGGCGTCGATAAGCGAGGTCAAGCGTTCATCGAACCCCGACACGTGGTCCTGGACCACCAGCTGGTGATCGTTGACGTCCCTGATGTAGGAGCGAATCGCCTTCGGAATGAGGTCCTTGTGGTCAGAGACCATCGAGCGCAAAGCAGGCGAAAGCGGCACGATGGCGTGCTTCATCTCCAGAATCTCGCGCTTGAACATATAGATGCGATCGATGTTCGGCAGCGAATTCGGAGTGAAGATTTCTTCCTCGAGCTCGTCGACCTCGATGGCGATGAGGCGGCAGATCTCCGAATAGCGGTCCACCATCATGTCTAGGATCTTCCACGCTAGGGACACGGGGCCCTGTTCGACGAGGTCCTGCTCATCATCGATCACGTAGGCCAAGTTGGGTAGCTTCGCCGAGTGACGCACCGTGATGATGAATGTGTCACCGATGATCATCTGCATCTCACCAGTGGAAATAATTTGGCGCTTATCGGCTACCTCGTCGTGATCCCGGTAGTTCACCGACCGCGCCACCACGAACAGCTGGTCATCGTAGCGTTCCAGCTTCGGGCGCTGGTGAGCTTGGACGACGTCCTCGACGATGAGCTCGTGGATACGAAACTCAGCCGCCACCTTCGTCATCTGTGATTCGAGCGGCTCGTAGAGGCCTACCCACACGAAGCCGCGTCCGTACTCTTCCACGGTTTGCAGCGCGCTGTGCGGCGAAAACTCGCCGGGAAGAGCCTCGCCATCGACGAACACGCGGCAGTGCTCAATGGCACGTTCGACGGGAACGGAAAAACTCGGAGCACTGTCGTCAGAAGTGTTTTTCTTGCGTGGCTTGAATGGTGACGGTACAGATGGCATCGTGTCTCAGCCTCCTTCGTTTCGTATAGGCGTTTTGTAATGGCGGCTAAAGCTTACACCTGTAAGGGCATATAATCGTTGTCATGCCTACCTGGAAAGAAGTTACTGCAGCGAATCCCGCCCATTCCCATAACTTTGCGCGGAAGTGGAAGACACTTCGGGCCCAGGGCAAGGACATCGATGGGGAAGCCCGGCTTATCGACGCCATGAGTGAACGCCACTCCCGCGTCCTCGACGCCGGCTGCGGTTCCGGGCGCCTCGGCGGTGAGTTGGCAAAGCGCGGCCACACGGTGTTGGGCGTGGACGTCGATCCCATCCTGATCGAGCATGCGGTCAATGATTATCCGGAGGCCCGTTGGGAAGTGGGGGACCTTTCGGAAGAGGAAATCCCGGAGGGTAACTTTGATATCGCTGTGGCTGCGGGCAACGTGATGACCTTCATTGCCATCGAAGGACGTGAGGCCGCTCTGCGCAACGTCTTCAACGCTTTGCGCCCGGGTGGTCGGTTCGTCGTTGGTTTTGGCGAAGGTCGTGGTTGGGGCTTCGATGAATTCCTCGACCTCGCCCGCGCGGTGGGCTACCGAGTCGACTTCATCTTCGCATCCTGGGACATGAAGGTCTTTAAGGAGAACTCCACCTTCATGGTGGCCGTGCTTACCCGCCCCGGCGCAGACCTATTGGGTTAGCGCTGCGCGCCTGCGGCGAGGCGCCGCAGCCGGTGACCATGGTCAACGGGGCCGCGCCCGCGACCGACGTGAAGCGCATCAGCATTCTCTATCGCTTCGTGGAGCCATTCGGTGGCCCATACCAATGCCTCGTCGAGTGTTTCCCCCGCTCCTAAACGTGCTGCGAGCGCGGAGGAGAGCGAGCAGCCGGTGCCGTGCGTGTTCTTCGTGTTAATCCGCGGGCAGGGCACGCGGGTTACCGCGCCGGACGGGCTTACCGTTGCATTATCGGCTTGGGCGCCGTCGAGGTGTCCGCCCTTGACCACGACCCAGGTCCCATTGTCGTGAGCCCACTGAATGGCGATATCGATTGCTTCCTCGAGGATGCGCGGCTGTGCGACGTCCGCGAGGACAGCGAGCTCCGGCAAGTTCGGCGTGACCACGGTGGAGCGGCGGGCGAGTTCGCGCACAGCGCGCTCCGCCTCCCGTTCGAGTAGGCGGTCGCCGCTGGAGGCGACCATGACCGGATCGCAGACTATGGGAACCCCCTCGGGCAGGGTAGAGACGAACTTGCTCACCGTTTCGGTGATGGACACCGAGCCGAGCATGCCGATCTTGAGGGCGTCGATAGTCACGTCCTCCTTCACACTTGTCAGTTGTTCGCGCAGGAATTCCACCGGAGGGGTGTGGATGGCGCGCACCCCTTGCGTGTTTTGCGCGACGAGGGCCGTCACCACTGCCATGCCATAGGCGCCGGCCGCCTCAAAGGATTTGAGGTCAGCGTGAATTCCCGCCCCTCCCGTGGGATCGGTGCCAGCAATGCTGAGGACGCGAGGCAGGGCAGGACGGTTCACGGTTTTCTCCTTTACGCTAGGGACTTCTTCCGTTCTACCGTATGTGGCCAAAGAAAAGGGAGAGAGGATGATTCCTCTCTCCCTTAAAGCGCGTAGAACTTAGTGAAGGTCGCGGTCAATGACGTTGCGAGCGACGCGCTGCTGCTGGGTGATTTCCAGGTTGCCGCGGTCGCGCGAGAAGGCGTTGAGGATCCAGTGCAGCGCCACGAGGGTACGGCTGCGGAAGCCAACGATGTAGAAGATGTGCAGGCCGAGCCAGGAGATCCACGCCGGGAAGCCAGCAAACTCGGTCTTGCCCAGCTTGACGACGGCGTTGAAGCGGGAAATAACGGCCATGGAGCCCTTGTCAAAGTACTCGAACGGCTCGGCTTCGTTCGCGGTGGACTCTTCATCGATCTTGGCTTCGATGAGCTTGCCCACGTGGTTGCCGCCCTGGATGGCCACCTGGGCCACGCCCGGAAGGCGGTTGAGGGAAATCATGTCGCCGACGATGTAGACGTTCTTGTACTCGCCAACCGTGAGGTCCTCGTTAACGGAGACGCGGCCGGCACGGTCGGATTCCACGCCAGCCTGGTCAGCGATGACCTTGCCCAACGGGGAAGCGGCGACACCTGCGGACCAGATCTTGGTCGCGGCCTCGATGGTGACCTCTTCCTCGGTCTTCATGTTCTTGTAGGTGACGGCGTCAGCGGTGACGTCGGTAACCATGGCGTTGAGGCGCACGTCAACGCCCAGCTTCTCCAGCGTGCGCTGAGCCTTGCGGCCGAGGCGCTTGCCGAACGGCGGAAGGACCTGCGGAGCGCCGTCCAAGAGGTAAATCTTGGCGGAGGAGGAACCGAAATTGGAGTATTCGCCAGCAAAGGTGCGCTGTGCCAGCTCGGCAATCTGGCCGGTCAGCTCAACGCCGGTCGGGCCAGCGCCCACGATGACGAAGGTCAGCAGCTTCTCGCGCTTTGCAGGATCCTCTTCCAGCTCCGCCTTCTCAAAAGCGGAGATAATGCGGGAGCGGATCTCTAGGGCATCATCCAGCGTCTTCATGCCCGGGGCATACTCGGCGAAGTGGTCGTTGCCGAAGTAAGACTGGCCAGCGCCGGCTGCCACAATGAGGGAGTCGTAGCCGTAGGTACGAACAGCGCCATCGAGTTCCGCGGTGACGGTCTGATCCTTGATATTGACGTCGGTGACCTCACCGTTGACAAAGTTAACGTTGTCCTGGTGACGCAAGATCTGACGCGTAGACGGGGCGATTTCGCCGGCGGAAATGACGCCGGTGGCTACCTGGTAGAGCATCGGCTGGAAGAGGTGGTGGTTCTTCTTGTCGATGAGGGTGATCTCAACATCCGCGTCCTTGAGCTTCTTGACGGCGTTGATACCGCCGAAGCCGGCACCGATAACAACGACGTGGTGGCGGCCGTTACTAGGACGGTGGGGAGTTTGCGCCATGGTGTTTGATTACCTTCCTTAAGAAAGCCAGATTATTTTACCCGAGTCAGTCTAAACCTTTCTAGCGGTACATGCATACTTTATGGGTTATTAACTGGCTTTTTGGGCCGCGCCTCCACCCGCGCGGGCCCCGTTGGCTTTAGTCTGGGAGGACACATGCGTGCGATGAGGAAGGCTGACTTGAGCGTGTATCCCCACTTGGCTTCGATCGATGCTGCGGTGTGGCCCGGTGTGGCTACTGTCCCTTCACCGCGCCTACTGCGTATGAAAGCTGGCCGGGCTGAGGCGGAGTTCGCGCAGGCCTGTTCCAAGGCTGGGGTAGAGCTGGACGGCGAAGACCCAGATGTCACCGTGCTTCACGACGCCCTTTTCTCCCGCATCGCCGATTCGGGCTGGCTGGGCCTGGCCGAGTCTTATATGGCTGGCGAGTGGACAACTCCCGATTCTGAGCGCCTTGTCAGAGTCCTCACGCGGCTGGTGGGGGTGGGTTATCGGCCGAAGGCCAAGGAGCTTGCCGTGGAGACATCGAGCCCTGGTGAACTACCCCTTGACGTTGTGAAACTGTACGCAGGTGACTCGTTGAGCCATTCGGGCGGCATTTTTGCAAGTGGCGTACCCACTACGGTGCGCGAGGCGGTGCGTAGCTATAGCGCGCGTGCGGGCAGAAAAGAACCCAAAGAGCACTTCGTCGATGTAACCACGGTGACCGAGCCGGCATCAACGGACCGCGAGGACTTGGGCGACGCACAGCGTCGCGCTGCGCAGTGGCTTCTCGACGCCACCCGCACCGGCGCCGGAACCCACCTCCTGGTCTACCCAGCCACTGGGCTGCAAGTAGCGGTTCAGGCGGTGGCCCGGCGCGCCACGGTGGACGTGCTTACGGGCGACACGGAGCAGAAGGCGCTTTTCGACGAGCAACTGCTTCTCGAAGGCGCCGCTGATTCGGTTCACGTGCAGGGCATAGAGACGGCCTTGCCCAACCCAAAGAAGTGGCGCGGGCGGTATGACGCGATAGTGAGCGTCGAAAAGCTGGAGACGCTTTCGCCGCCGGAACGCCGCCGATATGTCGAGATGCTGGACCGCTCGCTGGTCAGTGGCGGGCGTCTGGCTTTAGCTTCGCTTTTTGCCACGGATGCGATGACTCCGGCGGCTCGTTCGGCGATTCAGGTTCTGCGTGCCTATATCTGGCCTGGCTTGGAATACCCGTTGTTGGAAGAAACCCATAGGCTCTTCGATAAGCGTTCCAACCTGCGAATCATCGCGCAAACCCACACCGGAAGCCACTACCTCGAAACGCTTCGCTACCAGCGCAGCTTTTTCGATGGCCGCCACCGCGAAGCCGGGGCAGCCGGGTTCGATCAGGTCTTTCGACGCCTGTGGACCTTCCAATTTGCCCTGCGCGAGGCGGTGCTCAGCCTGGGCATGCTGGATGCCGTGCACGTGGTGGCGACCCACCGCCACCGCGGCGGCCGGCGTTAGCGGTCTACACTGGGGCGGCGCCAACGTCACAATTCACTTTGCCGCCCGGAGGATAAGAGTATGTCAGAGCGCCCAGGAATTATCGCGCACCGAGGTTATAACGGCTGGTACCCCGAAAACACATTCCGGTCCTTCGAAGAAGCCCTCAAACTCGACGTGGCTGGTGTGGAGTGCGACGTCAACCTAACCAAAGACGGAGAAGTCGTAGTTATCCACGATCAGACGGTGGACAGGACGTCGGATGGCGCCGGCGCTGTTGGCGACATGACCCTAGAGGAGCTGCGCACACTCAATTTCGGTACCCACGGGGATCCGCAACGCATCATGCTTCTCGACGAACTCGTGGACCTCGTCATGTCTTACCCCGGAAAGCAGCTGCTCATAGAGACGAAGCATCCGTCTCCTTTTGGTGCACGCCTTGAGGAATCGGTAGCGGAAGTCCTACGCGGCCGACAGCTCGATGCCGACCCACGGTTTAGCCTGATCTCCTTCAACCCCGAAGCAATTGCTCGGTTTCGACACTTCTTGCCGTCCTTGCGGTCATTCCTTCTCCTTGAACCTGATGAGGGAGTCCCGGAAATGCTCGAGGGTGCAACGGGATTTGGGCCTTCGATTCACCAAGCGCGGAGGGACGCCGACTTCTTTGTCGGTGTTGATGCCCCGTCCTACGTGTGGACGGTGAACCTGCCAAAGGACATGGAGTGGTGCCGCGAAAACGGAGTATCGCTCATGGCAACCGACCTGCCAGAGCTGGCAATCGACGTGCTTTCGCGCAGTTAGCCAGCGTTAGGCTACATCCTCATCTGATCCGTCATGGACCGAAATGGTCTATCTAAAGAGATGGCGGAGTTCTCTCATTAACGCAACGTGATGTGAGGTCTTCCATTGTGTTGCTTGTGATGTTCCCCACGCGCAGCATGGGTTTTCGAGTGCTCGGCTCCGGAAATTTTCCTGCTGTTTATCAAGTCAATACTTTCAATAAACTTTTTGTTTACTGCCTTGGTCTAGTTTCTTCTGCATGGCAATTTCCACCCCGGCAAGCGGGCTAACGGCTGCGATCCCTGCAGTCACTGAGAAGCCGGTCGTCTCCGAGGACTTCGCGCGTCATCCACGCAAACGGAAGCTCGATTGGAAACAGATCGGTCTTGCGGCATTGCTCGTTGGCCCGAACCTTCTCCTTCTCGTTCTTTTCACTTATCGGCCGTTGGTCGATAACATTCGCATCTCTTTCTTTAACTGGAATATTTCATCGCCGACCATGACCTTTGTCGGTCTTCAGAACTACATCGACTGGTTCCAAGCACCGGATACCGGACGCGTGGTGTTCAACACTGTCGTTTTTACTTTCTTCGCGGTGGCCGGTTCGATGGTTTTGGGACTGGCTCTGGCATTGCTGCTGGACCAAAAGCTTTTTGGTCGCGCTGCGGTGCGTTCGATAGTCTTCGCTCCCTACGTCATCGCAGGTGCGGCGATTGGCGTGGCCTTCCAGTTTGTCTTTGATCCCAACTACGGCCTCATCCAATACTTCTTGGGGATCATCGGGGTCGATGTGCCGAACTTTTACCAACAACAGAACTGGGCGCTGTTCATGATTACGGTGACCTATATTTGGAAAAACGTAGGCTACGTCTTCGTTATCTATCTGGCTGCCTTGCAAGGACGGCGCCGTGATCTTGACGAAGCATCGGAGATTGACGGTACCCCGGCCGCGCGACACTTCTTCCGTGTGGTCCTGCCGCAGCTTCGCGGCACCACCTTCTTCTTGTTGATTACCGTGCTGCTCAATTCCTTCCAGGTCTTCGACATCATCAATGCGATGACCGGTGGTGGACCGTTCGGCTACGGAACTTCCACGATGGTTTTCCAGGTGTACCAGGAAACCTTCATCAACAACCGCGCCGGCTATGGCGCAGCCGTAGCCACCATCATGTTCCTCGTAGTGCTTGTCATTACGGTGCTGCAGATTAAGTTGCAGGAAAGGATGGATAAGTAAATGTCCGAAAGCAACGCAATTCCGGCTTCCGTCCAGGTAGGTCTCCCGCAAGCCAAAGGCGAACTGCCACCCGTTCCTGGCTCCCAATCCCTCGCAGCGCCGGTCATTACTGATGCCCAGCGAAAACGCAAAGGCGAGCCAATTGATCACAGTCATCCAGCGACGAAGGTCATCGGCTACATCGCCTTGGTACTGACAGTGCTGATGATTATGGTGCCGCTGTACTTTATTTTCATCACCAGCTTCAAGTCTTTCCAGGACGTGTACTCGGATCCAATTTCCTTCTGGCCTAATCCGCTCGAGGCGGAGAACTATTCCTACGTCTGGCAGACCTCTGGCTTCTCGAGCTACCTGAAAAACTCCGTCATCATCACTCTGATCCTGACGGTGGTAGAGGTAGTCCTCGGCGTTCTGACTGCCTATGCCTTCGCATTCATTCGTTTCCCCGGCCGAAACCTACTGTTCCTGCTTATCATCGCCTCGCTGATGGTTCCCAACCAGATCACCATTATTTCGAACTACTCGCTGGTTGCGTCATGGGGTTGGAGAGATACCTACGCTGGCGTCATCATCCCACTGGCGGGCGTGGCGTTCGGTGCCTTCCTCATGCGCAATCACTTCCAGTCATTGCCCCCGGAAATTCTCGAGGCCGCTCGCATGGACGGAGCAGGTTTCTTTACCACCTTGTTCCGAGTGGTCCTGCCAATGTCGTGGCCAACGCTGTCTGCGTTTGTCCTCATTACCGTGGTCAATGAATGGAACCAATACTTGTGGCCCTTCCTGATTACGGATACACCGGCTGCCGCCACGCTGCCGGTGGGCCTGACCCGCTTGCAGGATGCGGAAGGCGTTACAAACTGGGCGCCGGTGATGGCCGGCACCGTGCTGACAACTCTGCCCATGATCATTATCTTCCTCATTCTTCAGAAGCCGATGATCAAGGGCCTGACTGCGGGCGCAGTCAAGGGTTAGTCTGACCGCCTGCTATCTCAACGCCCAACTCACTCAAGTCCCCCATATTCTTCACTTTTCAAGGAGAACCTCCACCATGTCTCGTAAGACCTCTACTCGCATCGCTGCCGTTTGTGCAGCACTGCTGACCACCGTGTCTCTGACCGCCTGCGCAGGTGGCTCGACCACTGCAGGAAGCGGCTCCAAGGATGGCGGCGATGCCAACACTATTACTTTCTGGTCCAATCACCCGGGATCCTCGCGCGACTTAGAGCAAGAGCTCATTGATGAGTTTGAGAAGGAAAACCCGGATCTCAAGGTTGAGCTGGTCACCGCGGGATCCAACTATGAGGAAGTTGCGCAGCGCTTCAATGCTGCCCTCGCAGGCGGCGATCTGCCTGACGTCCTCGTTGCCTCCGACGTCACCTGGTTCAACTTCGCACTGAATGAGGCCACCACGCCGCTCGATGACCTCTGGGAGATGAACGACATTGACTCGGAGAGCTACGTCGATACCCTGCGTGAAGACTACAAGTACAAGGACAAGCACTACGGCGTGCCGTACTCCCGATCCACGAACCTGATGTACTGGAACACCGATGACCTCAAGGCAGCGGGGCTTCCTACCGATCGTGGCCCGAAGGACTGGGAAGAGTTCGACGAGTGGGCTACCAAGATCAAGGACAAGCTCAACAAGCCGGCTGTTACTGTTCCGGATGGCTCCAGCTATCTCGACTGGTACTTCCAGGGCATGATTTGGGCCTTCGGTGGTTCTTACTCTGATGAGTGGGAACCGAACTTTACCTCGAAGGAGTCCATCGAGGCAGGTAAGTTCCTGCAGGAGCAAGTCAAGGCTGGGCATATCGAAATCTCCACTGACCCGACCGTCGCATTCGGCTCCGGCAAGGCCTCCGGTCTGTTGGAGTCCACCGGTTCCTTGGGTGGCCTGAAGGAGACGGCAACGATTCCGTTCATCACCACCTACCTGCCGGGCCCTGGTCCTTCGGCAGCGACTGGCGGTGCCGGACTGGCCGTGCCGGCTGGCATTTCTGACGAGCGCAAGGCTAACGCGGTTAAGTTCATTGACTTCCTGACTAATACCGAGAACACCATCAAGTTCTCCCAGAAGACGGGTTACATGCCGGTGCGCAAGGACGCCTTGGACGATCCGGAAGAGAAGAAGTTCTTGGAGGAGAACCCGAACGCGCAGACCGCTATCGAGCAGCTCAACGAGAACACCAAGCCGCAGGACTATGCTCGCGTCTTCGTACCAGGCGGCGGCCAGCGTATCGGTGGTGTTCTCGATCGCATCACCGTAGGCAATGAGGACGTGGAGTCCGCATTCGGTGACCTGCAGAAGGAGACCCAGAGCGTTATCGACCGCGACATCACCCCGAAGCTCAAGTAACACTTCGGATAGTTTGAAAGGACACCATGGCTACAGTTGAATTCCGTCAAGCTTCCAGGATTTATGATCCGAAGAAGCCTCCGGCGGTTAGCCGCATAAACCTAGATATCAAGGACGGCGAGTTCCTAGTACTCGTCGGGCCTTCGGGCTGCGGCAAATCTACGACATTGCGCATGCTCGCTGGCCTTGAGCCAATCGACGAAGGCCAGATCTTCATCGACGGGGTTGACGTTACTGAAGCCCGCTCGCGGGATCGCGATGTAGCTATGGTGTTCCAATCCTATGCGCTGTACCCCAACATGACAGCGCGCCAGAACATGGCCTTTGCTTTGCAGAACGCCAAGGTGGATAAGGCAACCATCGAAAAGCGCGTTAATAATGCCGCCAAGATGTTGGAACTGGAAGACCTCATTGATCGCAAGCCTTCCGCGATGTCGGGCGGCCAGCGCCAGCGCGTGGCGATGGGACGCGCTATAGTTCGCCAGCCCAAGGTCTTTCTCATGGATGAGCCGCTGTCTAACTTGGATGCGAAGCTGCGTGTCTCCACACGTGCACAAATCCTGCAGCTGCAGCGCGAGCTCAATACCACCACGGTCTACGTCACCCACGACCAGACTGAAGCGATGACCATGGGGGACCGCGTGTGCGTTCTCAAACAAGGCATCATTCAGCAGGTCGACGCGCCGAACACGTTGTATGAGAATCCGGGTAACTCGTTCGTGGCGACGTTTATCGGTTCGCCGGCTATGACTCTCATCGACAACGTCCCCTTCGTCGACGGTCGCGTTGTCGGCGGCAAGGACCATGCTTTGGACTACTACATGCCGCCGGAGCAGGCCGCGAAGGTGGCATCGGATCGCGTCATCGTCGGCGTGCGCCCAGAGAACTGGGAAATCGTTGGCGTGAACCAACCCGGTGAGCAATATGGTCTACCAGTTCGGGTCGACATTGTGGAGCACCTTGGCTCCGAGTTGTACGTCTACGGCGGCCGGGAGGAATCGGCGGACGACGTCATCGCAGTCCGCGGTGACCGGATCACTGTGAAGGTGCCGCGCGGCATTGCCGTGCACCAGGGAGACACGATTTACCTGCGCCCGATTAAGGGAGGTTGCGTGTTCTTCGCCCCAGACACCGAAATCAATTACGACTATCTCTAAGCTGCTTCCGCCACGACTGACGTGCCGGTGGCGGGGCTCCCACGAGGGGTGCCGCCACCGGCATGGTGCTATGGAGTGACGACCGGACGGGAAGCCCTCTCCAACAGCACTGCAATCGAGTCATAGGTCTTGCCCGCAATCATCTCTAGACCCATCTCGCAGGTGCGGTTATCGGAGACGTACGCGTCGAAGTGTTCGGCGTCGAGAGAAGCGCGCTCCTCGCGGGTAGCGGACTCAACAAGCTCCGGGTGAAGCATGACGCGGTCGCCGGCGGAGCCACAGCACATCGCGCCCTCAGGGATCTGGGCGTCACCGCAGAGGTTGGCCAAGTCAAGGAGGTCCTGGCTAATCCCCATGTGGTCTGTCGAGCACGTCGGGTGGACGGCGATGCTGCCCATGCTCTTCACGATTGGCAGGTGTGGTGCAATTTCATCACGCAGCCACTCCACGACATCGAGGATCTTTAAGTCCTCCCAGAGCTCGCGGTCAGCGGGGGAGAGCACCTCGGGAACCGAATCGAGTAACCCGTGGGTGCAGCTGGCAGCATCGACCACGATGGGCAGGCGGCCGTGTTCCGACCAGTGCCAGAGGTCGCGAACGATCTTTTGAGCTTGATATTCAAATCCCTCTTTGTAGCCCTTGGAGGACCATGGGGTGCCGCAGCAATCGCCCGCGACATCTTCGGGGATCCACACTGGCTGGCCAGCCCGGCGACCAAGCTCCACGATGGCGCGCGGCAGGTCTACGGAATCCTTGGCTGCCCCTGCTGGGTGGCCGAAGATGCGGTTAATACAGGCTGGGAAGTAGAGTGCGCCTGCGGCCTCGCGCGGCGTTTCCGGCAGGCGCGATGCGGCCTTCGGAAGTGGGCCCGGGACGGTGGGCAGCAAGTCGGGAGCTACCACGTTGCGAGCCATGTTGGCGCCCAGCTCGAGGGGCTTGTGGGGGATCTTGTTGGCGGAGATGATGCCAGCGCGGGCAAGCTTTTCCACCAGTTCCCAGCGCTGTGCCGTCGTTAGTGCCACCTTCTCGCGGGCCGGGGTGGCCTGTTGCGCGCGCAGCTGCTTCATGACCGCACCGGTATCGATGCTGATCGGGCAGGGGATAGAGCACGTACCGTCGGCCGCGCACATGTCGACGGCGTCGTACTGGTACTCCTTCTGCAGCTGAGCCAGAACCTCCGAGCCTTCTTTCTGCCGGGCCATTTCTCGGCGCAAGACGATGCGCTGGCGCGGGGTTACCGTGGCGTGCCGGGAGGGGCAGACAGGCTCGCAGAAGCCGCACTCCACGCAGGGGTTGATTTCATTTTCGACCTTGGGGAAGGACTTGAAGTTGCGCAGGTGGATAGTCTGGTCACGCGTAAGCTTCACGTTCGGCGCGAGGATGCCCTTGGGGTCGATCATGTTCTTGACCTCCCAGAACAACTCAAAGGCCTCCGTGCCCCACTCGTGCTCAAGGAAGGGAGCCATGTTCACGCCGGTGCCGTGCTCGGCCTTCATCGAGCCCTGGTACTTATCAATGACCAGCTCGGCGAGGTCATCCAAGAACGCGGCATAGGACTCGCGCTCTTCCTCGACATCAAAACGCGGGGTGAAGAAGAAGTGTAGGTTGCCAAAGGCTGCGTGGCCCATGACAGATTCCGGGTAGCCATACTTGGCCTGCAGATCGAGCAGATCCGCCGCTGCCTCGCCGACCTGGGAGGGCGGGAAACATACGTCCTCGGTGATATAGGCCGTGCCATTCGGGCGATCCGCACCCAACAGGCCGTACAGGCCATTGCGTAGCTCCCAGGCGCCGCGCATTCCTTCTGCGGTGGTGAGGAATTCGAGGGGGCGCAGTAGTGGGGCGTCGGCAAGCACGGTGCGCAGGCGATCCATGGCCTTGTTCAGGTCTGCCTCGTCGCTGCCGCCGACCTCCACGAGGAGTGCTGCGGCGTCATCGTCGAGGTTGCGCCAGGACTCCGGGGCGTGGGAGTAGTGCTCGGCCGAGCGACGCATGACCGGGGCGACGAGAAGTTCGCAGGCTTCCGCGCCGGTTTCCATGATGGGGTGCACGTAATTGGCTGCGTCGCGGAGATTGGGCAGCTCGACCCACGTCGTGGCCTTCACGCGGGGTAGCTTCACCGTGCGGATGATGGATTCCGTGATCGCGCCGAAAATGCCCTCGGAGCCGATGAGCAGGCGCTTGAGGATGTGCACGGGCTCGTCTTCGTCAAGGAAGGCATCGATGCGCAGGCCGTTGGTGTTGCGGATGGAGAACTTGGTGCGCAGGAACTCTACCATTTCGGTGTTGGCGCGTAACTTATCGCGGAAGGCCAGCAGCTCGGCGTGGAGCTTCGGCTCCTGCTTGCGGAAGGCCTCATCGCCGCGCGAGGTATCGACGATGGTGCCGGATGGCAGGACGAAGATGAGCTCTTCGATGCTGTGGTAGCTGTCGCGTTCCAAGGAGCAACGCATGCCGCCGGAGTTATCCGCCAGCACGCCACCGATAGTGCATACGGACGTGGAACCCGGGTCAGGCCCCAGCATGAAGCCGTGGCGGGAGAGTACTGCTTGGGCATCGCCCAAAATGACGCCGGGGTGCGACCACAACGTGCGGCCTTCCTCGCGCACTTCCATGCCACCGAAGTGGGTCTTGACATCGACGAGGATGTCGTCGCCCATAGCTTGGCCGTTGAGCGAGGTTCCTGCAGCGCGGAAGGTCATGTGGCGATCGTGGCTATCGCAATACTTCATCAAGGCAGACAGGTCCGCCGCGTTGCGTGGAGAGACCACGATGTTGGGGATGGAGCGGTAGGGGCCGGCATCGGAGGAGAAGCGCACGAGGTCGCTGAGACGTCCATGCACGTTTTCTGCGCCGACGATGGCTTCCATGTCCGCGAGGAGTTCGGCGGGGGAGCCGTTCTTGAAGCGTGCGGGGACGGCGTCGGCCTGGCTTGTGGTGCCGGCTGGACGTGAGAAACGAGAGGAATCGGGGCTTAGTAGCTTGGACATGTTTCTAATCTATCGCTTGATAGTAAATATGGGTCAAACCGGGTACGTGAGGTTCATCATATGAGATACTCAATTCATCTAGTGAGACACCTTCTGGAAAGGAAACACCGTGACGAACCCACGCACAGAGGGGGAGACCGGCGAGAAATTCGCCGTGTATATCTTCCCCATCGTCATCATTGCCTGCGCTTTTGTTGCTTTCATGAGCCCCAACACCTTTGAACCGATAGGGCAGTACACCTCGCAATTGCTGATGGTCATCATGTTCTCGATGGGTCTGACCTTGACCATTCCGGACCTGGCGCTCGTGGCGAAGCGTCCGTTGCCCATCTTCTTGGGTGTTATCTGCCAATTTGCCATCATGCCGACCAGCGCCGTACTCGTGGCAAAACTGCTGGGGCTTTCCGACGCCGCCACCGTCGGCCTCATCCTCCTCGGCTCTGTCCCCGGCGGTACCGCATCCAACGTCATGGCTTACCTAGCCAAGGGTGATGTGGCACTGTCAGTGGCGATGACCTCGGTATCGACCCTCGTCTCACCGATTATGACGCCTTTGCTCATGCTGTGGCTGGCGGGGGAGACCGCTGAGGTCGACGGCGCCGGCATGATGTGGTCGCTGGTTCAGACAGTGCTCATTCCTGTAGGACTCGGGCTTCTCTTGCGCGTTATCGCCAGCAAGGCAGTGGACAAGGTCCTGCCGGCGTTTCCGTGGGTAGCTATTGCCGGCATCGGAGGCGTGGTCATGGCTGTGGTTTCACAATCGCAGGACAAGCTCGTCACCGTTGGCCTGGTCGTCTTCGCAGGTGTGGCCATTCAGAACCTCATCGGCTTCCTTTTTGGCTATTACTCGGCGAAGCTTGCCCGTCAACGCGAGGCGGCGGCGCGTACTACGGCAATCGAAGTGGCAACGCAGAACTCCGGATTGGCTTCGGCCTTGGCGCTGCAGTTCTTTACCCCGGAGGCGGCGCTGCCGGGTGTCGTGGCCGCGGTGTGGGCCAATGTCACCGGAGCGATTTTCGCCGCCATCGTGCGCCGCAAGCCCATTGTGAACGAACTCCAGACCGAGCGAGCAACTGTTGCTGCGTAGTTAGCAGGCGCCTCTGTCACAAAGCAGCATCTCATGGGCGGCTAGCAACTACTGTGCTAGCCGCCCTTTCCATTTGTCCAGACCTGAAAGTGCAGGAACGCTGGTCGTCGCCAAGCACTGCCCGGATGCTTAGCGACGGCCACCTGCAGGTATGCACTTTCTAGTCTGCGCTTTTGGAAGCAGCGGCAGAGTGCTCCCACGATTGGATCCCCCAATCGGTGTCTTTCGGGACGGCGCTGCCGGGGCCAAGCCGCCGACGGAACCGAAACCAAAATCTCCCCGACCTTTGGTGTGAAACACCAGAAGAAGTCGGGGAGAAGTATGTGTCTTAAGACCGGCTAAACCTGCGAGAGGTCATGGTCCTTCAGCTCCTGCATCATGATGATTGCGATGAGAGAGATGAAGCAGACGATGATGAGATAGTATCCAACAAAATTCACGTTATAGGAGCTGACCAGCCACGTTGCGATGAAAGGTGCTACTGCAGCACCGAGGATGGATGAGACGTTGTACGCGATGCCGGAACCGGTGTAGCGCACGTTGGTGGGGAAGAGCTCTGGAAGGACAGCGGACATAGGGCCGAAGATGAGTCCCATGATGAACATGCCGACGACGAGGAATCCGAGGACCGAGTTTCGGTCAGCGTTGTCGATGCCGAGGAAGAAGGGGAAGCTAAAGCCGAAGGCAATCATGATGAGTGAGGTTACGGTCAAGATTGGCTTGCGCCCGTACTTATCCGAAAGCATCGAAGATACGGGGATGCCGATCATGAACATGAAGATGGAGATTAGCTGAATCTCGAGGAATTCCAGGTAAGGGATTCCCAGGCCCAGCTCCTTGGTCTTATCACCAATGCCGTAGGAGAGAATCCAGGTGGTGACCAGGTAGAACAACGTGTAGCAGGCGACCATGACGAAGGTGCCGATGATCATTGGCTTCCAGGCGATGCGGAATGCTTCAGCCATAGGTGTTTTGACCTTCTTGCCTTCGTCAACGGCCTGCCGGAAGACAGGAGTTTCTTCCAAGCGCAGGCGGACATAGAGGCCGATGAGAACCATGACCGCAGACGCGAGGAAGGGGAGGCGCCAGCCCCATTCCATGAAGGTGCCGGTGGTGTCACCGCGTGAGTAATCCATGGTGGCAACCAAGGTTAGGAAAAAGCCGTTAGCTAAGAAGAAGCCGAAAGGTGCGCCAAATTGTGGCCACATGGCAGCAGAAGCGCGCTTACCTTCCTCAGCGGTTTCGGAGGCCAACAGTGCTGCGCCGGACCATTCGCCACCCAAGCCTAAGCCTTGGCAGAAACGCATCAGAGCCAGCAAGGCCGGGGCGATGATACCTGCGGTCTGGTACGTGGGCAGGATACCGATGATGAAGGTGGCGATGCCCATTGTCAGGAGCGCACCGACGAGCGTGGCTTTGCGGCCGACGCGATCGCCGAAGTGTCCGAAGAGCAATGACCCCAGCGGCCTCGCGATGAAGGCCAAGCCGAAGGTGGCGAAGGACTGGAGCAGGGCGACGGTGGGATCCTCGGTCTTCGGGAAAAAGAGAAAAGGAAAGACGGCTACGGCTGCCGTGGCATAAATATAGAAGTCGTAGAACTCGATGGTCGTGCCAATGGTCGAAGCCACGGCAATACGAACACGATCACGTTTGGTGAGTTGCTGTGTTGTGCCCGCTGGCTTTGGCAGCGTGGTGTTGACGGCGGTCATGTGAGAGGCGCCCTCCTTGAAAATTTCAATAGCTTGATTGGTTATGGAGGAAACACTACCGTCTCACCGGGTGAAATGAAAGTCTCATTGAGTGAAAAAGTTAAAGCGAGTGACTAGCGGTTGAAAGCTGGGGAGCGGAAGCGTGGTTAGAATGACATAATGTACATTATCGGACAATAAGATATTGAATGGGCGGAGTGAGATCTTTCAACGTGCACTGTTCGGGTCTACGCCCATGCCTTGACTGTGCGGCGACAACTCGCCTGCGGGTTACCAGGGCGCCACCCTGGGCAATATTAAGCACACTTGGCGGCCGTCTGGCGACTGGTGTTGGTTTCCGAGTTGCTGGTCGTCTCCGTGCTGCTGGTTCCACGCGATGAAGCTTTTAACGGCCGGGTGGTCGCTTTGCGCACCGCGCTTTGATGTGAGGTCGTGACCGTTTGTGCGCGGGGGCGCCGCTATTGGCGGCCGCTCACCTTGATCTGTGCCTCCCTGGTGGCAGTTGGCCGGACCTCTTCTATTGCCCATATATAGTCACTGTTACGTAATTGGGCTGTGTTTCCGTGCCTGCGGCGAGTGCCAGTTTTAGCGCTGACGGTAGGCGATCACCAGCTGCACCGCTGTGAGAGTTACGAGCACCACCGAAAAGGCAGCAAGGAGCTTCATCTCCTGCAACCAAATAAAGATGCCGAACCCTGCAAGCACGATGAGCCGGATCCACAGGACTGGAATGAGATGGCGAGAGTTCATAAGCAACCGTGGCTATTTCTTCTCAAAGGTGACGCGGACGTTGATCTCGCCGGTTTCGGAGATTCGCGCGGCGATCATCTCGGGAGTTTCAATGCCAAAATCGAGGCGGTTGATCGGGATATCGCCGCCTAAGATAATGGTGTCACCATCGCGGACCACCTGGAAGTCCTGGGTCACGCTCTTGGTCTGTCCATGGATGGTGAGATCGCCGCTAAGCGGGACGGTGGCCAGTGAGCCGTCGTCAGGCACGGCGGAAACGTCAGCGGGTTCGGTCAACGTAAAGGTGGATTCTGGGTACTTTGTGACCTCAAAGAGCTTCGTCTTCATGTTCTGATCGCGCACCTTTTTGTCCGTGGTTAAGGAAGTCATGTCCACGGCGATGCGCGCTTCTTCAACGATGCCGTCCTGAATGGTCGCCTGGCCGGTGACATGCTTGGTTGAGCCGGATGTTGTGCGCTTATCCGCTGGGAGGATTTCGTCGATAGTAAAACCTGCCGAGGTGTGGTTAAATGCCGATCCTTGCGCCACGTGCCATTCGCCATCGACGTCTGTGGTAGCGGCCTGGACCTTATCCGCGTTGATGGGCTCGGTGTGGACGCCCCGGCCCATAATCAGAGAGAACGCCAGCGGCCCTAGCGCCAGCGCTGTGGAGGCCACGATCAGGATCACGAAGATGCTGACAATCAGTTTGCGGTTGCCTAGTAAAGATTTCATGTGCTATCTCAATTCCTCAAGCTTGCGGGCCAGTGTGACCAGTTCGGCACACAGTTCTTCCATTTCTTCCGCGCTGGCGCTTTCCGACGCCGCTGTAGCAACATCCTCAGCGCAACACCGCAGCTCAAAAAGGCCGTCGCGGAGGCGATCAGCCTTCTCTGGAGTTAGGATGACGGCATCCGCAGGAATGGGCGTTCCAACCACGTTGTGGCGCTGCTCGTAGGCTCGCTGCTTGCAGGATGGCGAGCAGAACTTGCGTGGCCTACCCCGGCCGCCCTGCGCGATTTCCTTGCCACACCACTGGCAGGTTGCCGGGCTGCGCCTTGGCGGCGTGTCGGGCTGCGGATCCTGTGTACCAATCACCTCAATCACCTTAGCCCATTAACCCGAGGGTGGGAACAAAGGCAAGGGGCCATTCGTTATAATGATAGATCTTTGGGTGATATAGGTCGACCCTGATCCCTTTCCTACCTCAACACTTGAAAAGGATGATGTTGCATGGCAGATCGCGTACTCCGTGGCAGCCGCATGGGCGCAGTGAGCTACGAAACCGACCGCGACCACGACTTGGCCCCGCGCCAGATGGTGAAGTACCGCACCGAAGACGGCGACATCTACGAGGTGCCCTTCGCTGACGATGCGGAGATTCCCGAGGAGTGGATGTGCAAGAACGGTAAGCTCGGCACTCTGGTTGAGGGCGAAGGCGTAGAGTCCAAGCCCGTGAAGCCGCCGCGGACCCACTGGGACATGCTGCGTGAGCGTCGCTCCATTGAGGAGCTGGATGAACTCTTGACGGAGCGCATTGAGAATCTGCGTTCGCGACGTCGCGCGGCGGCACGCCTCCTCAAGGAGCAGAAGGCGCAGGAAGAAGGAGAGGCCTAGCAGCCTTTGCGCGCCGCATAGAATTCTCAAGGGTAGTGAATCCACGAAGAAGTGGATACCACTACCCTATTTTTCGTTTTGGGGCCGGCTTGCCCGCAGCGCCTTATGCGGCGCTGCCATCGGGTGAATCGGAATTGAGTTCGGGCCATTGTAGCGCCAACTCAGCGAGATAGACTGCGAGGGCCGGACCGAGCACAACGAGAAAGAACAGGTAGCCTCCCCACTGCGCAGGGAAAAAGAGTGGGTACAGTACCAGCAGTGCCCAAGGGCACACTGCTAAAAGCGTACGCGGAAGGTGCGCTACCGCCTTCATCATGGCCGTTGTGCACCGTTGACTAAACCTCAACCCTGGCGCATCGAGGTGGAAGAACCACACACTAATGCAGCTTATGACAATGAGGCCTGAGACCAGCGCAGCGCGAAGCACTACGCCCATCGTCCCGAGCTCAGCCTTTGCGATAATGGCGAATTCATAGGCGGCCAAGGCGCCTACGGCGAGGTAAATGAGCCACCATGTAGTGTTTACCCCGGGACGCGTCAAAAGGCCCCGAACGAAGGCCGAGCCGCGGCGGGAACCTTCTTCGCGAACCATCTGACCAGTCACCGCGTGAGCGGTGCGTAGGGACATTCCCCCAGTGAATACGGGAAAGCACGTGATAACCAGGAGAACGTTAACGATGACGAGGTCAGCGAAGAGGCTCAGAGCAGCATAGAACTTCGATTCGGGGCCCAGCATGCGGTTCATGGTTTTCTAACCTACCGCACTGCGGATTAGCCCTTGACAGCGCCGGCAGCAACACCTTCGATGATGTGCTTCTGCGTGGAGAAGTAGAAGATGACGATAGGAATAATGGCCAGAACCAGCATCGCCATCATGGCGCCCATATCGCGGTTACCGTTGGAGCCAACGAAGGACTGGATGACTACCGGGATGGTCTTGTAGCGGGTGGAAAGGCCGATGACCAGGTACGGCAGCAGGTAGTCGTTCCATACCCACATGGCATTGAGAATGGCCACGGTAATGGCAGTCGGCTTAAGCATAGGCCACACCACGCGGAAGTAGTTCTGGAGCGGGCCGCAGCCGTCGATCATCGCGGCTTCCTCGACGTCCAAGGGGATGGACTTCACGAATCCGGCAAACATGAACACCGATAGACCGGAACCGAAACCGAGGTAGAGCACCACGATGCCGATCGGGTTGTTGAGGTGAAGCATGTCTGCAATCTTGACCGTCGGGAACATGACCATCTGGAAGGGGATAATCATGGACACCACGAAGAGGTAGTACAGAAGGTTCGTCCACCAGGTCTTAACGCGCGTGATGTAGTAGGCGGTCATCGCGGAGAAAAACACGATGACAATCACGGAGAGAATCGTAATGACGAAGGACCACAAGGTCGCTTCAAGGAAGCCCTGCTTGGTCAAGCCCACCATGAAGTTCTCGAAACCGACCCAGGTTTCACCGATGGGTAGGGAGAAAGGATCGGATGAGATAGCGAACTTGGACTTAAAGGAGTTGATGAAGATGAAGAGAATCGGGCCAAGGAACACGATGGTAAAGAACACCAGGATGGCGTAGACAATGAACTTGGCGCCGCCGGACATCCTGGTCTGGTTGTCCGTGGGAAGCTGGTGTTCCTTCTTCTTCGGGGCCGGTGCGGCCTGCGCTGAAGTACTGGTAGTCATGACTTAAGCCTCGATTTCCTTGGAGCGGGTCGCGCGCAACTGGAAGTACGCGATGACGACCACGACGACGACGAAGATGACGGCCTTGGCCTGCCCCACGCCCTCGACGTTCATACGGTTGAACAGCGTATTGACGATGTTAAGGGCGACCATCTCAGTTTGTCCGCCAGGTGCACCGTTGGTCAGTGCAAGGTTTTGGTCGAAGAGTTTGAAGGAATTCGACAAGGTCAGGAAGAGACAAATGGTGATTGACGGCATGACCATCGGAATGGTGACGTGGCGCAGCATTTCCCACTTGTTGACACCATCGAGCTCAGCGGCCTCGAGAAGCTCCGGCGGGACGTTTTGTAGACCGGCGATGTAGATAATCATCATGTAGCCGATCAGCTGCCAGTTCAGCAGCATGATGAGGCCGGCGTAACCGAATTTCCAGTCCGCGCTAATAGTCGTGGAATAGTGCGAAAGCACGGCGTTGATCATGGTCTGCCAGGTATAGCCCAGGACGATGCCGCCGATGAGGTTCGGCATGAAAAAGACCGTGCGGAAGAAATTTGTTCCGCGAAGCTTGCGGGTCAGCATCCACGCCAAGAGGAAGGCGAAGACGTTGACGGTGATCACGGAGACGATGACCACGAGGACGGTGAAACCGAAGGCTGAGATGAATCCTTCGCGTTGGGAGAAAGCTTTGACGTAGTTGTCGATGCCAACCCACTTGGCGTTAGTGATGGTGGTGAATTTCGTAAAGGAGAGGAAGAAACCCACGATAAACGGCACCAAGAAGGCAATCATGAATGCCAGAAGGGTGGGCAAGACAAAGACTGGGAAGTATTTCTTCAGCGTTGCTTGCATGGTGGTGAAACCTTAAATTCAGGTGGTGCCACGCGTTTCCCAAAGGATGGCGGCGAGGAGAGGGGGGCTGAGGGGCGTGGAACAAACTGACGAGTACGTGCCATGCCTCTCACCTACTCCCCTCCCCGCCCTCCGTTTGGGAAGGCGGATGGCGAGGGGATGGGACTAAAGGTTTAGCCCCAGTTGGATTCCTTTTCAGCAGCCCAGTTGTCCTTGAACTGCTTGACGACGTCATCCCACTTCAGGGTGCCGGAGGCATACTGAGACAGGGCTTGGCCGAAGTCATCCTTGAACTGCTGTGACGGGAAGTACTGGAAGTTCCACGGGTAGGTGGTGAGGTCTTCGTTGTCGATAGCTTCCGCGACCTGCTTTGCCAGCGGGTCATTCGGAGTGTCTTCTGCGGAGTAGTTCTTGAACGGGGCAATGAAGCCAAGGTCCTTAACCACGTGCTCCTTGCCGGCATCGGAGGTGAAGAGCCAGTCCACGAAGTCCTTGGTAGCCTTCTGGTCTGCCTCGGAAGCCTCCGAGTTCACACCCAAGTAGTTTTCGGTACCGACGTTGATGCCGTGCTTCTCCTCATCCGGCAGGCCCATGTACATCGGCAGGAACTTGATCTTGTCTTCCTTGACTACGTTGCCGGAGGTCTCGGAAATCTGGGACCATGCCCAGTTACCGTTTTGGACCATGGCGGCCTTGCCCTGAGCGAACTCAGCCATGGAGTCAGAGACCGTCTTAGACGGGGCAAGAGACTTCTCGACGGTGGAGTTGTCCAGGTAGAGATCGAAGAGGTTCTTGTACTCCTTGTTATAGGAGAAGTCGATTTCGTTGGTGTCCTCGACGCCCTTGTCTTGGTACTCCTGCCAAATCGGAGCGTTGGCCAGGTGTGTCTGCCAGCGCCAGTCCTCGCCGGAGGTCAGTGAGGTGGAGGCAAAGGCGCCCTCAATGCCGAGCTCGTCCTTCTTCGCCTGCATGTCCTCGGCGACTTCCTTGAGCTTCTGGTAGCTCTTGATCTCATCGGTGGACTTGATCTTTGCCCCGGAGGTGGCGATGTACTTGTCGAAGATCTCGTCGTTGTAGATGATGCCGAAGCCCTCGACAGCGAACGGGACGCCGCGTACCTCTCCATCTTCAGTGGTCAGTGGCGGGATGTCATCGGTGAGCTGCTTAGCTACCTCGGTATCCGACATGTCTGCCATGTAGTCTTGCCAGGTGATGAAACCAGCCGGGCCGTTGACCTGGAAGAGGGTCGGTGCTTCATCTTTGCCGATCTCAGCCTTGAGGGTCTGCTCATAGGAGCCGGAGGCTGCGGTGACGACCTTGACCTTGACGCCGGTCTCTTCGGTGTAAGCCTTTGCGATCTCCTGGTAAGCGGCATCCTGTTCTGGCTTGAAGTTCAGGAAGTAGACATCGCCTTCGTCGTCAGTAGAGCCTGAGCAGGCGACGAGACTTGCGGCGGCCAGCATGGAAGCCATGCTGATGGATGCGATGCGAGTAAGACGCTTCATGTGGTCCTCATCTTTCTTGATGAAAAGCGGGATGTTGAGCCGTAGATAGACAACCGGCTCGTATGCGGTTATGTCTGGGCGATCCTCCATGACAAAGGCTCTTGCCCAGTGCTACCAGTTGGTCCATAGCTGGTCACTATCCGACTATGAACTGGTTAGCCTGTCTCCTACCTTAGTGAGGTATTCCACACGATCAAAAGAAATCGG
Source organism: Corynebacterium sp. HMSC065D07 (assembly GCF_001810695.1). Classification (NCBI taxonomy): domain Bacteria; kingdom Bacillati; phylum Actinomycetota; class Actinomycetes; order Mycobacteriales; family Corynebacteriaceae; genus Corynebacterium; species Corynebacterium sp. HMSC065D07. The sequence goes on along the minus strand of NZ_KV802428.1, from coordinate 132,965 downwards.
GCCTAAAACGCCCGATTGTGACTATATCCATATTCGGGCATGAGATCGCTCCCCATTTAAGGGGCAATCGGGCCTAAAACATACAAAACGATATAAGAAACGGCTGAGAGCGGCTCGATAGACTTGAGCTATTGAGCGGTGTTGGGGCACACGGGCGGTTATGACAAGTCGTCATTCGGTGCCGGCGTCTGAAGCAGCCGAGCCTCGTCGCGGCGGGCGGGCAATACGGAAGAGAGATAGGACGCCGTGGCTTCCGGGAGGGTTACGGCTTCTCCCCTCTCTTGGGCGAGGAACCAGCGGTGGTCAACGATCTCGTGGAAGATCTGTGCCGGTTCCAGCTTGTGGAGCATCTCGACGGGAACCGCAGCAATGGTCGGTTCATACTCGTGTGTCATCCACAAGTGCGCCGCCTGGGTCAGCCCAACATGAGGGCCGCACTCGATGGCCTGATAGGCCTGGATAGAGCCCAATAGGCGTTGCGCTTGGTGCTCCTCGACGCTCAGCCCTGTCAAGCTCAACAACTCCGAACGATAGTGGCCGGGATCGACTACCACAGGGCGAATGCGCACGACCTGTTTCGACTCGTCCTTGGTGACCTTGAGCTCCCCCACGTCGAAACCCAGCTGGTTAAGGCGGTCGATCCTCTCGGAAACGCGCCAGTACTCGCTGGCATCTACGGATTCTTCGGCGGTCAGCTCTGTCCACAATTCAAGGTAGGAACTCTCGACCAAGCTTCCGAGGGCGATAACATCGATATCTTGATCTAGGCATTCACCTGCCTGCAAGTCCATGAGCTCACCGATGATGTTGACGCGGGCGATGTCGACGTCGTAAAGCCTGCGTGACTCGGAGAGATTGGGCTGGAACTCCCCTGTTTCGGCGTCGACAAGATAGGCCGAATAAGTCTCGGCATCACGCCGGAAAAGGGTATTCGACAGCGATACATCACCCCAGTAGAAATTCAGCAAGTGCATCCGCACCAAAAGCACCGACAAGGCACGGATGAGCTTCTCCGCTTCGACGACTGTCAGGTGCCGCGAGAAGATCTCGCGGTACGGAAGAGAAAACTCTAGGTGTTCAGTCACCAGAGCTGCGGTGAGCTCTCCGTAGCTTTCTACAGCCGGCTGGCGTCCCGTGATGACTGCAACGGGACGCACGCTGGGAGCGCCGAGGCGCTGCAGCTCACGCAGCATCTTGTACTCGTGGTGAGCGGTACGCGCACCAATCTCCTTGACTGCGACGATGCCGCGATTGATCCCCACGAAACGCACGATATGCCGGGAAATGCCCCTGGGCAGTGCGGCGATGAGATCATCGGGCCACTGTTCCAGGGGCGTATCCCAAGGCAACGCCAGCAATGCCGACGCGTACGTCGAAGAGGTGATGCTCATGGACTCTTTCATGTCGAGTCACTCCACCTTCTTTGCTGATTTTGGCCTAGAGCTTTGCCACAGCCGTGCTGACGTTCGCGACATGTTCCGCGGGTCAGCCGGCATATGGGCTTAAGGGAGGCGCTTGCCAGTCGACGCCGAGAAGTTGTGCTGGCCGCCTTCCACGATGCGTGCGTGGAAAATGCTGCCCGGGGCAGGCGCAGTGTTCGGAGCTGCACGAACGACGATCTGGCCCGACTCGGGAACGTCTTCGCTCGAGGAGCCGAGATCACCTTCGCCCACCAATTTTCCGTAGAGGAAGGAGTCGGAACCAAGCTCTTCCACGAAGTCAAGCTTGATCGGGATGGAGAGATCGGTGGACTCGCCCTCGGGGATGATTTCGAGGGCCTCTGGGCGGAAGCCGATGGTGATGCGACCGTTATCCTCCGGCGTCATCGCAGCGACAGTTTCCGGGGAAAGCTTGATACGAGCATGGCCGGAGGTTGCGTTACCGTCCTTGACAGAGAAGGTGCCCAGGTTCATTGCCGGGGAGCCGATAAAGCCGGCGACGAAGACGTTGGCGGGGCGGTCGTAGAGCTCGCGGGGTGCGCCAACCTGCTGAAGGTAACCGTCCTTCAGTACAGCGATGCGGTCACCCATGGTCAAGGCCTCAGTCTGGTCGTGGGTGACGTAGACGGTGGTAACCCCAAGCTTGCGCTGCAGGGCTGCGATCTGGGTACGGGTCTGCACGCGCAGCTTGGCATCGAGGTTGGACAGCGGCTCATCCATGAGGAAGACCTGCGGGTTACGCACGATTGCGCGGCCCATGGCAACACGCTGACGCTGACCGCCGGACAGGGCCTTCGGCTTGCGCTCAAGGAATTCGGTAAGACCCAGGGTGGCGGCGGCTTCGTCGACACGCTTGTTAATTTCGTCCTGGGACTTGCCGGCGATTTTCAGGGCGAAGCCCATGTTCTCGCGCACGGTCATGTGCGGGTAGAGAGCATAGTTCTGGAAGACCATGGCGATATCTCGGTCACGCGGGGCAACGTGGGTGACGTCTTTGTCGCCGATGTAGATGGCACCGTCGGTGACGTTTTCCAAGCCGGCCAGCATGCGCAGCGTCGTGGACTTACCGCAGCCGGAGGGGCCGACGAGGACGAGGAATTCGCCATCGGCGATTTCCAGGTTGAACTTCTTGACGGTGGGTTCCTTAGCGCCTGGGTAGGTCAGGGACGCATCTTTGAACGTTACGGTTGCCATAGCATACTCTCCTCCATCGGCAGGTACGTGCCGAACGATCCGTAGTGTGAGAATGAAGTGAAGCAAGTCACTGTGCACCAGATAAAGTGCCACCTACGACATTAGCACTGGTGGTGGTTATTACCGCAAAAGCCCGAAAACCATGACAGGTTTTCGGGCTTGTTTGCCTTATGCGAGGCTCGAAAGGTCAGCGTGCCTTTCCTTGGAGAGACTGGATTTTAACGGCTGAGCATTCCTTTAACCAGGCTGGATACCTCGGACACAAAGTCAGACACGGCATTCTTAGCCGTGGCGGCCTTGGAACCAAGCTCCATATCCTTCACTGTGCGGGAAGTGATCTTGGATACTTCCGAGGTGAAGTCGCTGACCTGCTCGGAGCGGTGAGCGACTCCCCACTTGGTCACCTCGAGCAGGGAATCCTTGACGAAGGAGCCGTCCAGCTTGGATTCGCCCAGCTCGCGCTCGGTGAAGGTAATCGGAACCTCGCGGACATCGAAGCCATCCTTGATGGCGCGGAAGGCAACATCTACCTGGAAGATGTAGCCGGCGTTGGATAGTTCCTCAAAGTCGAGGTGCTCTAGCAGTTCGCGACGGAAGGCGCGGTATCCAGCGGTCATGTCGTTGATGCCAGCGCCCAGCGCCACCGAAATGTACTTGTTGCCCAATCGGGACAGTAGCTCGCGGTTGGCCGGCCAGTTCACAGTCTCTCCACCCGGCACATAGCGAGAACCGATCACCAAGTCAGCACCCTTGTCGATCTCCTCGAGCAAGAGATGCAGCTGCTCCGGGGCGTGGGAGCCGTCCGCGTCCATCTCGCAGAGCACCTGGTAGTCCTTCTCCAGGCCCCACTCGAAGCCGGCGATGTAGGCGCCGAGGAGGCCGCCCTTGCCCTCGCGGTGAAGGACGTGCAGGTGAGAATCCTCGGCGGCCAGCTTGTCCGCGGCCTCTCCGGTGCCGTCCGGGGAGTTATCGTCCACGATCAGGATGTGAACCTCCGGGGTGGCCTTGCGCACGCGGCCGGTAATCAGCGGCAGGTTCTCAATCTCGTTGTAGGTGGGGATGATGACCAGAGTAGATTCGCGGGTCGAGCTCACTAGTTCCTTGCTCCTTTTGGTTTCTGCTTTAAGGCGCGCTGCGCCGTCCGGACAAGCGGGTGGAATAGATCGCGTACAGCGCGCAGACCGTTCCAATAATAGTCATGAGCCACTGCAGGAGCGAACCATAACGCACCGCAAATGTACGCCCCTCTCGGAGCGGAAGCTCTTCTTCGAGATAAGCCGGTTCAAAGATGCCGCTGTCCTGGCTCACGGAACCATCTGGGTGCACGATGGCCGAGACCCCTGACGTGGCCGCCACAACGACGGCGCGATCTGCTTCCATGGCGCGCAGACGGCTCATGGCCAACTGCTGGTAGGTCATATCGGAATCACTGAACGTGGCGTTATTTGTTGGCGTCGTGAGAATCTGCGCCCCGTTGTTAATCGCGGTTCGAAAGGCCTGGTCAAAGCTCACCTCGTAGCAGGTGGCAACGCCGACCGCAGTTCCGGCCATGGTCACCATTCCTGGCCCGTCACCGGGTTTCATGTCGCCTGCGAGATCCACCAAATCGGTAATCCGCGCAAAGAAGTCACGCATCGGCATCGTTTCGCCAAAAGGCTGCAGGTACTTCTTGTAGTGATGCTCCCCCACCGATCCATCCGGGTTGAATACCTGCATGGTGTTGCGCGCACCGACCTCATCGCGCGTTAACGTGCCGACGAGGATGGGGGCGTCGATGTCGTGGGCGGCGGCGTCGATAAGCGCCCGTGCGTCGTCGTTGGCAAAAGGATTGATATCGGAGGAGTTCTCCGGCCAGATGACGATGTCAGGCCGTGCACCATCCTTGGCTGCCTGTTCGGTGACGCGGACGTGGTTATCCAGCACCGCGCGGCGCTGCGCGGCGAAGTCGAGGCCAAGCCGCGGAACGTTTCCCTGGACAGCGGCTACCGTCACAGTACCCGTGGTATGGCTAGGGCGATTCACGCCCTGCGCAGCTACAAGTCCGGCAAGCAACGGCACCGCTAAGAGGGCACAGGCCAACCGTGGCGCGCGCGCAAGCCCCACCAGACCCGCGCCCATGCAGACGACCGCACAAGTAATGAGCGCGGGACCACCCCACGGGGCGAGGTTGGCCAACGGTCCTTCGATCTGACCCCATGCCAGGCGCACCCAGGCAAAGCCTCCAAAAGGTACGGAGGAGCGCAGCATTTCCACCGCCACGTAGAAAAAGGGAAAGAGCGCGAACCCATAGCGCAAGCGCAGCAGTGCTGCCCCACCGACGCCGAGGAGGATGCTGTACAGCGAGAGGAAGATAGCGAGCGCAATATAAGGCATGTTGCCCACGAGCTCACCAATCCACGGCAGCGTGAAGAGGTACAAGACAGCGCTATGGACTATGGCGATGAGTACTGCCCATCCTAGATGCAGGGGCTTTCTCCACGGCGCCAGCGCTGCCACCAGCATGGCCATCCCAATGATCCCCGCGGCCCACCAGCCGCGTGGTTCCACCGAAAGATACGTGACCGCGCCCGACAGAGCGGCAAGAACAAGCCGCGCGAATATGGGGAGCACTACTTGCTTCCGTCCTCGAAGTCCTCGGGCTTAACGTGTTGAGTCCACGAGCGGATTTCTTCTTCATCCAAGACTTCGTGCGATTGGCCTGACTGATCCATCCCGCTGCCGGCTGTATTGCCACCAACAGTGCCGAAGGAACCATAGGAATCGCGGTGCTGCGACATGGGCGAGGCCTCGTACACGCGCACGCCCATGTCCTCAATCTTTTTGAACATCGATGCGGCAAGGAGCGTGCGGATTATGGAGCGCGTGGGCGCAAAGATGAGCAGAGCGCCAAAAACAGTGGAGACGAACCCAGGCAGCGAAAGCAGGATGCCGCCCACCATGGTCAGACCAACATTGCCGGCCGTTTTGCCTGGGGTGGGATCCTCCATCACATAGACGCCGTCTTCGGTCTGCCGGATGCGGCTGGCCATCATGCGGCGCACTTCCCAGCTGGCAATCGTCATCCCGAACAGCATGGTTAACGCCAAAGCAAGCAGCGCCCACAGCACACCGATCCACTCGGCGACTGCCCAAAACGCCAGGGTTTCGAGGAGGATGTACGCGATGAACAGAAGAAACGGCATGCAGCCCACCATACTTGCTGGACCTGCCGGTTCGCTGGCGACCCTCCCGTAACGATTAAACTTGCGCACCATGTCCCTCACTGAGTCGAAGCATCCTGAATCCGAGACCATGCGCTTCCACCCCGCCGGCGGCGTCGTCACGCCCGAGCAGTGGTTAGCACTGGGCCAGGCCGCCCGTGAACATGGCGATGGCTATGTGTACCTAGAGCAGCACAGTGTTATCAGTGTGCGCGGCGTGAGTAACGAGCAGGCGCTTGGCGACGTCCCCCTCCCCACCGCCGCTGCCCACGTCTTGGCCTCTCCCCTCTCTCTTCAGGCGCGCCGGGTAGCGCAGCGCGTTGCTGATGCCTTATCTGAAGAGGAAGGAACCTCCCCGGCTATCACCCGCGCTGCGGTCTTCGGCGTCGATGGTGGAGCTGGCGATCTCCTCGCACACGGCGTGGCGGCGGGACTCCAACTATCCGGCGGCAGTGCAGGGCAGGTCGAGGAAGCCGACTCCGCACGCCTCATCCGTGAGGGGGCAGCAACTGGACCGGCGCTGGGATTATGCGACGCGATTTCGCAGCTCGTGGACTACGTGGACGAGGTCTCCGCTGAGAATCCAGAGGCCATTGACCGGTTGTCCTCGGCTACACCTGCCGGACTCGCGCAATCGGATGTGCCCATTGGTTGGTTAACCGAACACACTGCGCCCGGCCGCGTCGATCTCGGCGCGGGCCTCCAAGATGGCGTGTTGCCCGCAGAGTACGCAGGGCTCATTGCTCAGCTGGGAGCAGCGATCACCGTTACTCCGTGGCAGGGCTTGGTCATCCACGATTTGGCGGAGGGCGATGCGGACGTCGTGCTCCGCGTCCTTGCTCCGCGCGGCTTCATCTTCGATGCCAATTCCCCCGCGCTCGGACATCGCTAGCGCGGCATGTGCCGCCAGATGGGGCGCGGGACAAGCTTCATGACCCAGGCCAACAGCTGAAGCGTCCGTGGGATCCACAGCGTGCGGGACACCGGCCGCGAACCCGACGAGGATTCGACGGCCTTGACCACAGCTTGTGCGACTACGTCAGGTGTCACCGACAGGGGCGCGGGTTTCATCCCTTGTGTCATGGACCCGATAACGAAACCGGGGCGCGCGGTGATCAGCGCTAGGTCGCTGCCCTGCAGGCGATCCGCCAGACCTTGGCAGAAGGCATCGAGGCCAGCCTTGGTTGAGCCATAGACATAGTTGGCCCGCCGTGCACGCCAGCCCGCAATGGAGGAAAAGGCCACGATATGGCCTCTTTTCATGACGTCGGCCAGCACGGTGAGCATAGATACCTGCGCGGCATAATCAACCAGAGCGATGTCGAAGGCATGGGCTTCGTCGTGCTCAGCTTGCTCCTGGTCACCCAAGATTCCGAAGGCGACAACCGCCGTCGTGATGTCCTCACCCGCGAGCGCTGCAGCTTGCTCGATAACTGCGCGGTGGGAGGACACATCCGCGGCATCGAAGGAAAGCGTGTGAACGGACGTTGCTCCGTTGCGCAGAAGCTCTGAGGTGAGCTCATCCATGCCGTGCTCACCCCGCGCGGCAAGTACTACCGGGCGGCCTGCGCACAACCGGCGTGCAAGCTCGCCGCCAATATCGCTGCGCCCACCAAGAATCAATAGCGCGCCCATTAACGCAACCCCCTCGGAGCTTGGTTCAAAGACTCGTAGCCGGACTCGGTGGTCACCACGATGTCCTCGAGACGCATGCCCCATTTTCCGGGTACATAGATACCAGGTTCGATCGAGAAGGCCATGGACTCTGCAAGCTCCAGCTCGTTTCCTTCCATGATGAAGGGCTCCTCGTGCGTCGACAAGCCGATGCCATGTCCGGTGCGGTGCGTGAAGTACTCACCCCAGCCGGCGCTTTCGATCACACTGCGTGTCGCACGGTCGATCTCCTGGGCAGTCGCCCCGGGCCGTGCAGCAGCTCGCCCGGCAGCTTGGGCCTCTTCCAACACCGCATAGGCTTCCTGGAAATCAGCAGGCGCCGCAGAAGGATCTGCGCCTACCACGTAGGTGCGTGTGCAATCAGAGTGATAGCCGGAGGGCAACGTGCCCCCGATATCCACCACCACGGGATCACCAGCGCTGAGTTCGCGCTCCCCGTAGTCATAGTGCGGGTTCGCACCATTCGGGCCGGAACCAACGATGATGAAGTCCACCTCTTTGTGCTCGCGCAAGATAAGCTCGCGCAAATCTGCCGCTACGTCGGCCTCAGTGCGGCCAGGCTGCAGGAGACGTGGCACCTCTGCATGGACGGCATCGATAGCCACTGCCGCAGCGCGCAGCTCCGCGACTTCATCTGGGTCCTTGCGGCTAAAGAGCCCAGCCAGCGCCTCGGTAGCAAGCACATACTCCACATGTGGAGCATCCGTCGAAGTGAGCGAAGACGGCTCGACTTGGCGTCGAATCGTGGACTGGAAACGCAATACGTGGTCCGCAGTTAGCGAAGAGCCCACAGCCACGGTGGTGGGATGCGTACCGTCTAAGGCCAGTGCATAAGGGTCCTGCCCGTCACTCCATCCCACTAGCTGGGCAGCAACGCCTTGAAGCGATTCAATGTCGGTGCTGGGTGCGACGATGATCGGTTTGGCCTCGGGACGGATGACCAGGCACGTCAACCGCTCATGGGAAGAGACCCAGGAACCCGTAAGATAAGCGAACTCTGCGCCGGTACCCACGAGCAATACATCGATACCCTTGGCAGCGGCAATCGCGCGGGCGCGGTCCAAGCGGGAAGCATAATCAGTCATGGCAGTTAGCCTACCGCTCGCCTTCGTCCAGTTAAGCTGGGCGCCGTGAATTCCTATCCCGCAGCCGTCAAGATCCGTACCCGCGGTAGCTATTGCTCGGGTGTGCTCATCGATGCATCCTTAAACCCCCGCTCCCAGCAGCGAACCCGGCTAGTTCTGACCTGTGCGCACTTCTTTCGCGATGGCGTGGGCGGTGGTGAACACTACAAAGTCAGTGGCGGGTTCAACCGGCGGATCACCGCCGTGCGCACGATTGACGGGACCGATATAGCTGTGTGCCTGCTTGATATACCAGCACCGCCCCGGGACCTTCCGGGGCTCGCTAAAAGCACACCGCATTTTCGCGCGCCAGTCAACACCTGGGGATATGGCGGAAAGTCCCGTCGCGCACAGAAGCGAACGGGGTTGTTTCTACTGCCCTTCTTTCGCACGTGGTCCATCGACTTCCACACCACTGTCTCCCCCGCCGGATTTGTCTTCAACACGATTCCGGCAGTCAAGGGTGACTCGGGTGGGCCAGCGCTTGTCGACGCCGCCATCATCGGCACACAAGCCCTCATCCTCAACCCATTGGGGAGAAACCTGAAGCTAGCCACGGTGGCGCTGGTCGCGCCCCACCGCAAGGCCATCGCGGCGGCAGCCTCCGCGATGCTGGACTTGGTCGAAGGAAATTAAGCGCCGATGGCGACAACGCCTCGTTGAATCGCGTCAATGGCGCGCCGGGCATTGCGGCGAATCTCTTCTTCGTAGCCTGTCTTGGCTACCTGCTGGAGCAGGTCGATGACCTGGCGGCACCAACGGACGAAGTCGCCTGGAGTCAGCTCTGCGCCGGACTCGTTGGCAGCGGCCATGCAATAGGCCAAGGGTGCGCCCGCCGTCCACTGGTGGATCGCCAGCGCGAAGGCGGGCTCCGGTTCACGGGTCTGTGGCAGATTATGGCGCTTCTCATCGCTGACAAGCTCCGTGTAGATGCGCCACGTTGCGTTCATGGCGTCCGCCATGTCGTCGCTAGCCGCACCTGGTTCGCCGCGGGTGGCCTTGCGGTTTTCGAAGACACACAGGGAGGCAACGCCGGCCAGCTCTGCCGGGTCAAGGTCATTCCAGATACCCCGCTTGAGGCATTGTGCCACCAGTAGGTCGGATTCGGAATGGATCTTGGCCAAGCGCTCGCCTTCGTCCGTGATGACCGGCTCGCGGTCCTCGCCATAGCCTTCAAACTCCACGTAATCCATTTCCGCCAGCAGGTCCACGATGCGCTCGAAAGTGCGGCCGAGGGTATCCGTGGCGCGCTCCACCTTGGCTTCCAACTTGTGGAGCTCGCGCTCGCGTCGGGCGAGCTTTTGGGCCACACCGGCCAGCTGCTCGCGGTCGGTCGCCGGCCAATTGTGCACCGGGTGCTCGCGGAGGGCATCGCGCAGCTGCGCGATCTTCTTGTTGGGACGATTGCGCGGCTCAGTGCGCATCTTCTTAGGCCGCTTGTAGTAGTCGCGCTTGAAGGCATCCTGAACATACTTGGTATGCCGACGCGGATTCTTCTGCGCCGCACGCGGCAGCTTCATGTGGCCGACCACAATTGGCGGATTATCTATACCGGCTGCATCGATGCGGCCTGACCACCCGGTCTCCGTGGTGACCCAGGGGCGTGGATCGGCGGTCTGGTTTGCTGGGGTGATGACAACTGCCAGGGTTGGTCGCTTCTTCGTTGCGATAGCGATGACCTCACCCACCTGCAAGCGGGCAAGGACCGCCGCGACCTCCTTGCTCCTCTCTTCTTTCTTGGAGGCACGCGCTGACTTTTCCTCCTCAGTCAGTGCGCGGCGCAGCCTCATATAGTCCATGAGGATCTCCGCCGGGTCTTCACCATCAATTGTCGGTGGTGCCAAGTTATCTACGGCCTGATCCAACTGTGCCCGAAGCTCACGGACCCGGTGCTCAGCGCGCTCAATCTCGCGCGTTTCTTCCACGACGGAACCATCCGCCTGGAACTGCGCAAAGGACTTCTCCAGCAGGCGCAGAGAGTCATCGAAGCCGAGCATGCCCAGCAGGTTGATGGCCATGTTGTAGCCGGGTTCGAAGGTAGAGATGAGCGGATAAGTGCGGGTCGATGCGAGGCCCGCCACCGCGGTGGGATCCATGGCGGGTGCCCACTGCACGACGGCATTGCCCAAGGTATCGATGCCACGCCTGCCCGCGCGGCCGGTGAGCTGCGTGTACTGACCCGGTGTCAGGTCCACGTGTGCCTCGCCGTTAAACTTCACGAGCTTCTCAAGGACCACCGTGCGCGCCGGCATATTGATTCCTAGGGCAAGGGTTTCGGTGGCAAAGACCGCACGAACCAGACCTTTGACGAAGAGCTCCTCCACGATGTGCCTAAAAGCTGGCAGCATACCCGCATGGTGGGCGGCGAAGCCACGCGAAAGCGCCTCGCGCCAGCGCTTGAAATCAAGAACCTTGAGGTCTTCTTCCGGAATGCCTTCCACGCCCTTATCGACGATGGCCTTAATCTCAGCTGTCTCCTCTTGGGAGGTCAACACCATGCGGGAGCGCAGGCACTGATACAAAGCGCCATCGCAGCCCGCTCGGGAAAAGATGAAGGTAATCGCCGGCAGCATCTCCATTGACTGCAGTTCTTTGAGTACCTCTGGACGACCCAGCGGCCGGTAGCGGTCCTGCGCGCGGGGTGCGCCGCTGCGCCGATCTTTGTTTCGGTCGTTGCGTCCTCCGCCTTTGTGTCGGGCACGTGCACGGAAGCTCGCGCGGTTTTGTGCATAGTCTGCGCGGCCGTTATCGCTGTCTCCTGCTTCTAGGCGCTGGATACGGCGCGCCAACTCAGCATTGACCTGGCCGCCTGAATCAGGCTCGAAGAGTGGGTAGATCTTGCGTCCCACCATCATCCACTGGTCCAGCGGGACGGGGCGCTTATCGGTAACGATGACCTTGGTATCTCCGCGCACGGTGGTTAGCCACCGGCCGAACTCCTCGGAGTTGGACACCGTTGCCGACAAACCGATGATGGAAACATGTTCCTCGAGGTTGAGGATGACCTCTTCCCATACCGCGCCGCGCGAGGCATCCGCCAAGAAGTGGATCTCATCCATCACCACGTGGGTCAAGCGATCCAATGCGCCTGAGCCCGCATAAATCATGTTGCGCAAAACCTCAGTGGTCATCACGAGGATGTCCGCGGAAGAATTGATGGAGACATCACCCGTCAGCAGCCCCACGGCATCCTCGCCGTGTGCCTCAACCAGGTCGTGGTACTTCTGGTTACTCAGCGCCTTGATAGGGGTGGTGTAGAAACAGCGGGTCCCCTGGCGCAGCGCCAGGGACACGGCGAACTCACCAACGACCGTTTTGCCCGCGCCGGTGGGAGCACAGACCAAGACTCCGTGGCCCGCTTCAACTGCTTGGCATCCTTCGATCTGGAAGTCATCCAGTGAGTACGGCAGGGCTTGAGTGAACTCGTCCAGATGCGTCAGTGTCATAAGTCCCCAGGGTACCTGTCAGGTACCGCGAACTAGCGCGACGGTCCCCGGCGCCAAGCGGGAACGTTTGAACAAGGTACCTAAGAAGGCTGACAATCCTACAGAACGTCGTCGAAGAAGCCGCTCTGCGGGGGCTGAGTGTTCCTCTGTTGAGGCTGCGGTGTCGGAGCTTCACCCGTCGAGGTCGGGGGAACAGGCCTGGAAGATACCGGCCGCGAAGACGCAGAAACGCTCGTTGATGCAGACACCGGAGTTGGTGCACCTATGGCACCCGGACCTTCGTCCAAGGACGAGGCTGTTTCATCATCCAGATCCATCCAGTCTGGGCGCTGGCGCTTCTGGCGTTTGTCGTTGATGCGGCAGAACTGGAAGGCCAATTCCACGAGGAGTACGAGGGCACCGGCCAAGACCAACATCGAAAAAGGTTCTTGGCCGGGTGTCACCACCGCAGCGAAGATCATGATGGCGACAATGATGATGCGGCGCTTGTCCTTGACGTCATCGTATTCCAGGACACCTATCACATTGAGGCATACCACGAGTAGTGGGATCTCAAAGCTCACGCCGAAGATGAGGAGCAACGTCAGCAGGAAGTAGAAATAGCGCTCACCGGTTAGTGCCGCGGTCTGGTACTCCGAGCCCATGCCCATGAGGAACTCCAAACCCACGGAAAGGATGAAGTAGGCAAGAAGCGCGCCAAGCACGAAGAGAACTACCGCCGTGGAGACAAAAAAGAAGGTGAAACGGCGCTCGTTCTTATGCAGACCGGGCACAATGAATGCCCATATTTGATGGAGCCACACCGGTGAGGACATTACTGCGCCAGCCAACGCGCCCACTTTGAGGCGCAGCAGCAGCATTTCGAAGGGGCTGGTGGCGAGCAAGCGGCATTCGCCATCCGCGGTGAAAGAGATGCGCTTTTCCTCAGGCAGCGAGCAATAGGGCCCACGCAAGATCTCGCCTAGCGGCGCCATATTAAACGGAGCGTTTTGATACCAAATGAATCCGATGATGGTGCCTACCACGAGAGCAAGCAAGGAAATCACGATGCGCCGACGCAGTTCTTGGAGATGTTGGACTAGGGTCATCTCCCCCGTAGGATTCTTGGGCTTGCGGCGCAGCTTTGAGGTCCACTTTTGCTTGCGTGCGCTAGACGCGGGATTCGGCGGTGTACTCGCGGTACTCAATGCAATGCCTCCCTAGAAAGCCCACAGCGGCACACACTCCCTTGGAGTTCCAAGTCCCTTGAGCGTGGTGTGCCTACCGAGAAAGATGATTAGTTCTGATTTCCATCAACCGGCTTGGATGCGCGCGGCTGCATTTCCGGGCTGTTCCAGAAGTCCTCATCGTTCTTCTTCGATGCAGCAATTTGGGCCTGCTGCTCGGGAGTGTTGTTCTCCTCCTTCATCTCCTTGACTTCGGACTTAAAAATGCGCATGGAGCGGCCCATCGAACGAGCTAGCTCCGGCAGCTTCTTGGCGCCGAACAACAGCACGATAACGAGAACGACAAGGCCGATTTCCAAAGGTCCCACGGTCATTGAGGGTGCCCCTTCTTTCTAGGTTGATGAAGCGTACGCTTCCATGCAGCGCAGCGCTGCACGGGGCGCACACAGGAGAGCTCTTAGTCTGGCAGTTGAGTATAACGCTCCAACGCCCGTTTTCTATGTTCCGAAATGGCGTCGACGAGCTTCTGCGGCCCCACGACCCGCAATCGGTCGGCTTGACCGAGAGCGAAACGGCTAAACCATGCTTCAGATCCGACGGGCATCGTCGCAGCTATCCGCCCATTTTCTAGTGTTTTGCCGAGAGTGATGTCGTAGTGTTCTGCTAGCCAGGTGAATTCTTGGTTAATCTCCAGCTGCGCAACGAGAGTGTGATCTAGGCCAAAGGGGGAATCGGGGTTGAAGTCCAGCTTGCGCAGGTGCGGGGTTGCGGTTGCGTCAAGCACCTCAACATCGCTCATGCGGTCCAAGCGGAACGTGCGGTGCTCCCCTACCGATTCGTCCCAGGCCACCAAATAGGGTTCTCCATCCACGATGAAGATTCGTGCTGGGTGCACGGTGCGCTCGCTGGTGCGGTTGGAGGACATGCTCCAATAGGTGAAACGGACCTGCCGGCGCTTGTCGACGGCCCCCGCCAGCGCCGCTTGCACCTGAGATTCCTCCGGATCCGTTGTGGCCAGGGAATCGTAGATGGCGGCGGTCTTTTCATCCATGATCTCGCGCAGCTTCGCGGCGGCGGAATGGACTGCGGAGACGTCGACAAGCCCCGGCATTGCCTCAAGGGACTCGAGCGTCAGCAACAACGCGCCGGCCTCCGTTGGGGTCAAGCGCAGGGCCTGGGTCAGGCCCTGGTCGTTGTAGATCTCGATGCCATCGCGGTAGCTGAAGCTTAAGTCGATGAGGTCCTCAGTATTGCGGCCCACCCCGGAGCAGAAGAGCCTATCGACGGCATCCTTAAGCTCAGCGGGGGTCATTCCCAAATCCTCGGCCGCCTCCATCGGGGTCAACCCTGGGTGGTTGCGCAGGTATGGGATGAGGTTGAGGGAGCGAACAAGAGACTGCAGTTTGCGTGGCTGATCAGCCATGGTGTGATTCCTCCCCACTCAAGAGCGCGACGATGTCTGAACGAACTTCTGTCGGTTCAATCACCACGACATCTGGTGCATATCCCGCGGCGGTGCGCACTAGCCAATCGCGGCGCACGCCCGTCAGCGCAAGGAGGCCATCCGCGCGTCTGCGTCCGGCATCGACAAGCTCCGCGGCCTGGCCATCTGGTACCTCAAGGAGGGCATCGACGGTGTCTCCCCGGTCAAGCGCTTCCACGACGAGATCTTGCAGCGGCGCGGTGGGCTCGAGGTGGGTGGCCGCAGCGCGCGAGCGCCTGACGTTGTCCACGCGGGTAGCGCGGAAAGTACGAGGTGCCTCGCGGTCCACATCCCACCCGACGAGGTAAACGCGATCACGGTGGTTGACTAGGCCCCAGGGATCCATGTGGCGGCGAACCGGCTTGGCTGAGGGCGTGGCGTAGTAATCAAAGGAAATGCGCAGCCCCGCGCGCACGGCGGTAATCACCCCGGTGACGAGCTCTGGGCTCAGCCTGGTCATGTCGTTGACGGCGGTGTAGACGGGCGCACCGCGCAAGTCGCGGGAGGCTCCCGAGGCTGCGAGTTTGGTCCACGCGGACAAGCTGAAATCACTCAAGCCCCCCGGGGTGCCAATCCCTCCGGCAACGCCCAACACCATGGCTTCCTCGGGTGTGAAGTCCACGGGAGGCAGCTGGTAGCTCTCAGGATCAAGGCGATACAGCGAGCCTTCCACACCACTGCTGTGCACCACCGGCACTCCGGCGCGTTGCAGCGTCACAATGTCGCGGGAAAGCTGCTTCTGAAAGGCCTCGTCGCTGCGGGATTGATAACCCTCGACGTTGGTGCGAATCCAGGCAGCGCTGCGGTCGGGAACGCCGCCTTGGTGCGCTGCGCCGTGGAGGGCAAAGGCGAGGTTGGTGAGCCTTTCGATGGCTCGATCTCGGACTGGTGTCCGAGCCGCAGTGCGATCTGCTGACGGCATGATGGCAGGTTCCTTGTTGAGGTTCGGGGCCTTAAGCACCTTGGTGCGAACGCATGTAGTCTAACAACCCGTCTAAGCGCGGGTCCTCGGATACGAAGGGGTCGGAGAACTCTTCGGTCATGGGTTCTGGGCGGTTGACTTTCATCCGTGTCCAATCCACCGTCACAGCGGCATTGAGCTCGCGGGCAACGGCGAGGAACTCGCCGCGCAGCTTGGCACGGGTGGTCTGCGGTGCGGTATCGACGGCGGCATTGATTGCTGCATCATCGATCCACTGTTCCACCATGCCGCGCTGCTCCAGCACGCTGTAGAGACCGCGCCCAGGGCGAATGTCGTGGTAGGTCAGGTCAATCTGGGCCAGCTTGGGGTGCGCCCAATCTCCGCCCAGGCGCTCGCGGTAGCGGTTCAGCAGGCCGCGCTTAATCACCCAATCGATCTCGCGGTCGACCGCGGAAAAGTCTTGTGTGTCAATGGCCTGGAGGGTGCGCTTCCAGAGATCGACGACGCGTGCGAGCTCAGCCGTTGGTGTCCCGGTGTCCTCGCGGTGCTCCAGCCAACGCTCTGCGGCGGCACACAGTTCTTGCTGGATTGCGAGCGCGGTGGTGTTGCCGCCTCCCTCGAGCGGAAGCTCGGTGCGGCCGGTGGAATCGAGCGCGATGGTGCGGATGTGCTGAATTGGATCAAGCACCGAAAGCTCCGGTACCTCAAAGCCAGCCTCTAGCATCTCCAGCATGAGCAGCGTGGAGCCTACTTTGAGCGCCATCGTGGGCTCCGCCATGTTGGAGTCGCCGACGATAACGTGCATGCGGCGGAAACGCTTCGAATCACCATGCGGTTCATCGCGGGTGTTGATGATGGGGCGTGAGCGAGTCGTCGCAGAGGACACGCCCTCCCACACTTGGTCGGCGCGCTGTGAAAGCACGAAACGCGCAGGCTCGTCGCCCTTGGCAGGTTTAATCATCCCGGCGCCGCAAATGAGCTGGCGGGTGATCATGAACGGCAGGAGGGCCTTGCCGAGGTCTTTGAGCACCACGTGGCGGCCAATGAGGTAGTTCTCGTGGCAGCCGTAGGAATTGCCCGCAGAATCGACGTTATTCTTGAACAAGTAGACGGCGCGCTTCTCCCCCTCCGCAGCCAAGGCTTCCTCCGCCTGTACGGCCATGCGGTTGACCATGGCATCGCCAGCGCGCTCGTACGCGATGAGCTGGCTCAGGCTATCGCATTCAGCGGTGGCGACCTCCGGGTGGGAGCCGACATCGAGGTAGAGGCGCGAGGCGTTGGGGCTAAAGATGTTCGAGGAGGAGTACTTCGACACGATGGGCCGGAAAAGCACGCGAGCTATCTCATCCGGGGACATGACTCGCTGGCCATGGGAAGCACTCGCCGTGATTCCGTACTCGGTTTCGATGCCCATGATCCGCCGTGCGTAGACAGGGGCGCTACCGGAGCGCTGTTCCACCTTTATTCGCCGCCCTTTTGGACGTAGGAGCGCACGAACTCCTCGGCATTGGATTCCAGGAGCCCATCGATCTCATCGAGGAGATCATCGGTTCCGGCGCTGTTGATGCTGACTTGTCCAGCGTCGAACTCTTGTGAGTCTCCTCCCTCACCGTTGCCGCCGCCGGCATTGATCTGAGACTGCTGTCCGCTCATTGTCAGAGCTCCTTTCGCGAGTGGAGGTTTGCTGCGCTAATACAGTGTAGGGTACTCGATTCGCACCCCGAGCTGGCGCAAACCGTCGACGAAATCGGCGGCGCTGTCTGCAGATTCCAGCAAGGTTCCCACTTCGTCCTGTCCGAGCCGCGTGGTGTCATCGAGCGCCACGCAGGCGGCTCCCGAGTTGGCGCCCTCGGCTTCACCAATTCGGAAGGTTAGTGACTGCCACGATGCGGCCAGGACGTCTTCGCCGAACATGCGGGTGGCGTGTCCGCGCAGATAAGCGCGGGTATCCGTGGGCGGGGTGTCGCCGGCCGCAGCAATCTCCTCCTCACTGACCAAGGTGCGCATCTGGCCCTTGCGCACGAGCGCGTGGTAGAGGGACTTGGCCGGGTCAATATCGGTGTACTGCAGATCGATGAGCGCCAGCTTCGGGTCATCTGCAGCCACGCCACGGTCGAGGTATCCCTTAATCAAGCGGTACTTGGCTACCCAATCCAGCAGATGGGCCGCCTTCAACGGGTTGTCCGCCAAGAGCGACACGACCTCGTCCCAGGCGGCAAGAACCTTCTCATCTGACTCTGAGGTCGCAGTGACCCGCTCCCGGTAGACGGCGAGGATCTCGAGGGCGGTGAGGCGGCGGCCGTCGTGAAGCTCCAGCTGATGAGTCAGGGTGAGGTCGCGGCTAACTCGCTGGACCTCTGCCACGGGGTCCTTCAGGCGCAGGTCACTAAAGTCAACGCCCTCCTCAATGGCGTCCAACACCAGTGACGTCATACCCAGCTTGAGCAGCGTCGAGGTATGGGCCATCGTGGCATCACCGATGATGACGTGCAGGCGGCCAAAGTCCTCTGCCACCGCATGCGGTTCATCACGGGTGTTAATGATGCCGCGGTTGAGCGTGGTCTCCAGGGAAATCTCCTGCTCGATATAGTCCGCGCGCTGCGAGATCTGGAAGCCTGGTTCCTCACCATCAGCGCCCAGGCCCATGCGGCCAGCACCGGTGACCACTTGACGGGTGACGAAGAACGGGATCAGACCTTGGGCGATGTCGTCGAAATCAGTCTCCCGGGAGTACTGGTAGTTTTCGTGGCTGCCATAGGAAGCTCCCTTGCCGTCCACGTTGTTCTTGTAAAACTTCAGCGGCGGGCAGGGATCGTGCGTGGCCAGTACTGACGTGCCCTGGGCAGTCAGAGATGCTACGGCATCTGCAGCGCGGCGCAGGATGAGGTCGCCGGCGGCGTCATAAAGCATCGCATCCCAGGCATTGGTGCACTCCGGAGAGGAATACTCAGGGTGGGCGTGATCGACGTAGAAGCGGGCTCCGTTGGCCGTGACCACGTTGGCCACGCCCAGCGCGTTTGGGTCCACCACGGGCACGGTGTGGTAGCGCTTGAGATCGAAGCCGCGGCTATCGCGCAGCGGGTGCTCCTCCCGAAAGTCCCAGCGGGAGCGCGCACCGGTATGCAGGGCGGCATAGGCCACTACCGCGTGCGTGGACGTCACGATTGGTGACAACGCCGGGTTCGACGGCGTGGAGATTCCGTACTCGGTTTCGGTTCCTAGGACACGGCTCAAGGTTTTACTCCCATCAATTCGACCCCGGTGACATGCGCGCCGGCGGAGGTCCCGGCGACGATCTTGGCCCACTCCTCCGGGTTGGCGGATGTCGGTACGTATTCCGATTCAGCCTGCTCGGCAGCAATGGCCTGGTGCAGGTGCGCGGCGGTGATGCCTGCGGGTTGTTTACCCTCCGCAGCGTTGGTTTCGTCCAAAGCCTCCTTGATAGCCAACTTCTTTGCGCGGGAGACGATGTTGGCGATCATCGCGCCGGAGACGAAGTCCCGGTAGTGCAGCACGCGAGGATCCGCGTTGGAGAAGTGCAGCGTGACGAAGGGGCGCTCCGCGTAGAGATCCTCCACTGCGGTATCGATGAGCTGGGAAAGCTCGCCCTCGTGCGGGACTGATTCCGGGAAGTGGCGCGCAAAGATTTCCCGCGCGCCCTGCTTGGTGGGCCGGTTGACGCGGATCTTGATGTCGAGGCGCCCCGGGCGCATGATGGCGGGGTCGATGAGCTCCTCGCGGTTGGTGGCACCGATGACGATGACATTGCTGAGCTTCTCGACGCCATCCAATTCCGTCAGCAGCTGCGGGACGACGGTGGTTTCCATATCGGAGGACACACCGGAGCCGCGCGTGCGGAAGATGGATTCCATCTCATCGAAGAAGATGATGACCGGCCGCTGGCTACCATCAGCAGTGGGCTCGGAGGCAAGCTCGCGGGCGCGTTCAAAGATGAGGCGGATACGGCGCTCAGTCTCACCCACGAACTTGTTGAGCAGTTCTGGGCCCTTCACGTTGAGGAAGTAGCTGGGGGCAGTAGCGCCCAGGGACGCCGACAGAGAATGCGCGACCGCCTTGGCGATGAGCGTCTTGCCACAGCCAGGTGGGCCATAGAGCAGCACGCCCTTCGGCGGCTGGAGATCGTATTGGCGGTAGAGCTCTGGGTGGAGGAAAGGCAACTCGACCGAATCGCGGATGAGCGAAATCTGCTCGTCCAAACCACCGATGTCCTCGTAGGATACGTCCGGGACTTCCTCCAGCGTGAGCTGCGCTACTTCAGTCTTGTGCACGCGCTCGGTGGCCACGCCTGATTTCGGCTCGACCAGGAGGGTATCGCCGGCACGGACGGTATCGCGCAGCATCGTGCCGAGCAGCACCACCTGCTCTTCGCCCGCGGAATTGATAACCACCGCGCGGTCGGTGCCTAGGCGCTCCTGGAGCGTCGCCAGCGCGCCGGTATTCACCGGGGCACAGCCCTCCACCACCACGAATCCTTCGCCCAAGCGGACCTGCTGCCCGACTTCTAACGAGCCTGGCTCCAGGTTCGGAGAAATCTTCACCCGCATGGCGCGGCCATTGGTGTATACCTCAGCATCGCGGCGCGAATCGTGTGCGCGCCCGGAATAGCCAAGAAAGACGCCGTACGTGGAGGCAGGCTCTGCAAGAGCGTCCACCTCCGCGAGCATCTGCTGAAGCTTCGTGCGCGCATCCTTCAACAGGGCAGCAAGCTTGGCATTGCGCTCAGCCAGTTGCTCTATCTGGCGGCGGTGCTGGCCAAGTTCCTGGGAATGAGTGGCATCGTTCATAGAATCCACCCTAGCGCGCGGTGCGCCACGTTAAGCCTCGGGGCTTATTTTCGGGCGCGGCGCTGCGGGCGGGGCGGGGTGACGCCGTCGGCAAGCCGACGCGTCCAGATCAGGAACGCGGTGTGCGCGTTCATGCGGTGCTCCGGGCGGGTGGCCAAGCCCTCCACCTTCCATTCACGCACGAGGGACTCCCAGGCGCGCGGCTCCGTAAAGCACTTCAGCTCGCGGATTCCCTCCATCACCTTCATCAGCTGCGGCACGGTGGCCACATAAGTCATGAAGACGCCGCCCGGGATGAGGATATCGCGCACCTTCTCGAGGTGCTCCCAGGGTTCGAGCATGTCCAAGATGACGCGATCCACGGGGCCGCCGAGCTCCTCGACGGTCACATCGGCCAAATCGCCAAGCCGCGGGCTCCACCACTCGGGCTGCTCACCGAAGTATTCGGCGACGTTGTTCACGGCGTATTCCAAGTGATCATCGCGCACCTCATAGGAGAAAACGTGGCCTTCTGGCCCCACGGCGCGCAAGAGGGTCATTGAGAGTGCTCCGGAACCGGCGCCGGCTTCCAGCACGCGCGCACCCATGAAGATATCGCCCTCGACCAGGATCTGCGCGGAGTCCTTGGGGTAAATCACCGCAGCACCGCGCGGCATCGACAAGACGTGATCCACCATGAGGTGGCGGAACAAGAGGAAGGAGCTGCCCAGCGTCGAATCGATGACGGAGCCCTCATCCATGCCGACGATGTCATCGTGGTTGATGATGCCCTTGTGCGAATGGAACTGGCCTCCCTCCTCGAGGACGATGGTGTAATGACGCCGCTTGGCATCCGTGAGCTGCACGCGGTCGCCGTAGCGGAAGGGGCCAGAATAAGCCATAGCGTGAAAAACCTTTCACAAAGTTAGGGGCAAGAAGGATTAACCAACCAAGTATGCCTCAAGGGCGTCACCAAGCCATAGTTGGTCGCGCTCGCCTACCAGCTCACGGATCGAGTGCATCGAGAGCATCGGCACTCCCACATCAACGGTGGGGATGCCCAGACGGGTGGCAGAAATCGGCCCGATGGTGGAGCCACACGGGACATCGTTATTTCCCACGAAGCGCTGGACCGGAACACCCGCACGGCGGCAGGCAGATTCCCACAGGGCCACGGTATTAGCGTCGGAAGCATAGCGCTGGTTGCCGTTAATCTTGGTCACCGGGCCTTGGCCGATGATCGGGTGATGCGTGGGATCGTGCTTTTCGGCGTAGTTGGGGTGCACGGAGTGCGCGGCGTCGGCCGAGACACAGCTGGAGCGCGCAAACATCTGGAAACGCTGCTCCTCGTTCGCGCCGAGGGCACGGGCGGTGCGGGTCAGGATATCCCCCAGGATCGGGCCACCTGCGCCGTAGCGCGAAGAGGAGCCCACCTCTTCGTGATCAAAGGCCGCCATGACGAGGACGTCCTTGTGCTCGATGGAGTCGGCGTTCTTTGCAGCAGCGAGCAGGGCACGCAGCGAAGCATGAACGGAAGAAAGGTTGTCCATGCGCCCGGCAGCGATGAGCTTTTCGCCGGCGCCAAAGACCTCACCGCGCTGGGCATCCGCGGTAATCAGGTTGAAGGAAGCGATATCCTCTGGGTCTACGCCAAGCTGCTTGCCGACGACCCCCATCACCGACGTCTCCGGAGTACCCACGGAGAGCACCGGCTGCATGTGGCGCTGGCGATCCGGCTTGAACTCATCTTTGCGGTAGAGGTGGATCGCCAAGGAAGGCAAGCGCAGCAAGGGGCCGGTATTGATCAAGTGGCGGCTGCCATCCTTCGTGATGACCTGGCCGCCGACGGTGAGCTCGCGGTCGAACCAGCTGTGGAGAAGCACCCCGCCATAGACCTCGACGGCTACCTGCTGCCACCCTGCGGAATCGAAGTCCGGGGTGGGCTTGAGCGCCAGGCCGGGCGAATCGGTGTGGGAGCCGATAATGCGGAAGCCGGAATCCGGGCCGGCGCCTTCGGGGACATACCATGCCATGACCGCACCACCCCGGACCATGACGTGGCCGCCTGGTGCAGCTGACCATTCGGCAGACTCATCTTGGCGGCTAAAGCCGGCGGCGACGAGCGTGCGCGCCACCTCTTCAGCCGCGTGATAGGACGAGGGGCTCGCGGCGATGAAATCAAGAAACTCTTGCGTAGTGCTCATGCCATCTAGCTTGCCACGGACGGTCGGGAGATGCGGGAAGGTTCGCGGTGGGCTATGCGCTAGGCTGAGAAACACTATGCCGAAACGACTAGCCCTCTCTCCTTCCCGTGCCTCCGACTACAAACAATGCCCGCTGCTCTATCGCTTCCGGGCTATTGACAAGTTGCCCGAGCCCAAGACGAAGGCCCAGGTGAAGGGAACGCTGGTCCACGCAGTCCTAGAAAAGATGCACCAGCTGCCCCGCGAGCAACGTGAGTACCCAGCCGCGGTGAAGATGATTAAGCCCGAATGGGCGGTGATGCTGGACAAAGACCCCGAGCTGCGTGAATTGGTGCCGGAGCCCGAAGAGCTGGACTTCTTCGTCGAGGCGCGCGAACTGGTCAAGGGCTACTTCCAGATGGAAAACCCCCAAGGCTTCGACGCCCACAAGTGCGAGATGTACGTCGATACCGTCTTGCCGAACGGTGTTCCTGTCCGTGGGTTCATCGACCGCGTCGACGTTGCCCCCACCGGCGAGGTACGCGTGGTGGACTATAAGACGGGAAAGAAGCCGCTCCCCCGCTATTCCCAGGACGCGCAGTTCCAGATGAACTTCTACGCGCTGGTGTACTGGCGGCTGCTCGGCACCATCCCCACGCAGTTGCGGCTGATGTACCTCAAGGTCCTGGATTCGATGTTCCTCACGCCGGGGCCGGAGGAGCTCGAGTACTTCGAGCGCGACCTGGGTGAGCTCTGGGCCAAGATCGAAGGCGATGGCAAGTCCGGTGACTTCAGGCCCAAGACCTCGAAGCTCTGTGGCTGGTGTTCTTTCCAACACCTATGCCCCGCCTTCGGCGGCACGCCACCCGAGTACCCCGGGTGGCCGGACCGGGCCTCGTAGACGGCGCCCCGAAGAGCGCGCCGCGGCTTAGAACAGGCCAGAGATGGAACCATCCGCAGCAACATCGATGTTGTTGGCCGCGGGCTTCTTCGGTAGACCCGGCATGGTCATGACGTCGCCGGTCAGCGCCACGATGAAGCCAGCGCCTGTGCGGGGCTGCAGCTCGCGGACATGAAGGACGTGGCCTTCCGGGGCGCCGAGCTGGCTCGGATCATCCGAGAAGGAATATTGAGTCTTCGAGATCACGACTGGGAACTCCTCCCAACCGTTGTCCTTGATGTACTTCAAATCCTTCAGCGCCTTAGACGAGTACTCCACCCGCTCGGCGCGGTAGATTTCCCTAGCAATGGTGTCGATGGAGGCCTCGATGCCCTCAGCGGGATCATAGAGCTGGTGGGAGTTACCCTCGGAAAGACTCTCCAGAAGGCGCTCAGCCAGCGCTGTTGCTCCCGCTCCGCCCTTGGCCCACACTTCTGCTTCTTCGAGCGCGACGTCGAAATCGGCGGCCCACTGGCGCATGAACTCGCGCTCGGCCTCGGTATCGCTCCAGAAGAGGTTGAGAGCGACCACTGGCTTGAGGCCAAATTTGCGCACGTTCTCAACGTGGCGCTCGAGGTTCACCACGCCCTTCTTTAGCGCCTCCAGGTTTTCGGTAGTGAGTTCCTCGCGGGGCTGTCCGCCGTTGTACTTCTGGGAGCGGATAGTCGCAACAACGACGGCACCGGCGACGTCAAGATCACCGAAGCGGGACTTGACGTCCATGAATTTCTCGCCGCCGAGATCCGCGCCGAAGCCTGCCTCCGTGAGGACAATGTCACCGAAGCGCATCGCAGTCTGGGTTGCCAGCAGCGTGTTGCAGCCGTGAGCGATATTGGCGAAGGGGCCGCCATGGACGAAGGCAGGGGTGCCGCCCAGGGTCTGGACCAGGTTAGGGTTCAGGGCATCACGCATGAGCGCTGTTAGTGCGCCTTCTGCGCCCAATTCGCGGGCGGTTACTGGCTTTTGGTCGTAGGTGTAGCCCACATTGATGTCACCGAGACGCTTCTTTAGGTCTGCCAAGTCGGTTGCGAGGCCGAGGATGGCCATGATTTCCGACGCCGCCGTAATGGTGAACCCAGTCTCCCCCGGCACGCCGTGGGCGGGGCCACCGAGCCCGGTAACAACGTGGCGCAGGGCACGGTCATTGACGTCAACGCAGCGCTGCCAGGTAATGCGGCGCGGATCGATGTTGAGCGCATTGCCCTGGTGGATGTGGTTATCGATGATGGCGGCCAAGGTGTTGGTGGCCGCGGCGATAGCGTGGAAGTCACCGGTGAAGTGGAGATTGATGTCCTCCATTGGGACAACCTGAGAGTAGCCGCCACCCGCGGCGCCTCCCTTGATGCCCATGACAGGGCCCTGGGAAGGCTCGCGAAGGGCGACGATAGCCTTCTTGCCCAGCTGCGTGAGGGCGTCGGTCAAGCCGATAAGAACAGTAGATTTACCCTCGCCAGCTGGCGTCGGTGAGACGCCGGTGACGAGGACCAACTTGCCATCTGCGGGAGTATCCCCAACTCGAGTGATATCCACTTTGGCTTTGCTTTGCCCATAAGGAATAAGAGCCGTCTCCGGAATGCCTGCGCGTGCAGCAATATCCGTAATCGGTTCGAGCTGGTGAGCTTGAGCAATATCAACATCAGAAGGTTGCGTAGTCATGCTCTCCAGCTTAGCGCGCTAAAGAAGCGCGCTAAGCAACATCAAATTATTTCTAAATGATGCTAGGTGATGCTAGATAAGGACTGCGCCAAAGGCGTAGCACAGGAGGACCGACAAGACGATGCTCACAGTGCCTGGAATGATGAACGGGTGGTTGAAGACAGCCTTGCCAATGCGAGTCGAGCCAGTGTCATCCATTTCGACGGCCGCCAACAAGGTCGGGTACGTCGGCAGGATGAACAGCGCGGACACTGCTGGGAAGGCAGCCACTGCGGTAAGCGGGTTGACGCCGAGGGCCAGGGCTGCCGGCATGAGAGCCTTAGTGGTTGCGGCCTGCGAGTACAGGAGCGCCGCAGCGAAGAAGAGCACGATGGCCAGCAGCCACGGGGCGGACTCAATGATGGACCCGGAGATGGCCTGGATGTCCTCCATGTAGTGGTTGATCAGCGTGGTACCCAACCATGCGACACCGAGCACGCAGATACAGGCGGACATACCCGACTTGAAGACAGGCGTGTTGAGAACGTCGCCGGCGGGGACCTTGGTGACCATGACGATGAGTGTTGCGGCGGTGAGCATCACTGTCATGATGGCCTCGTTACGCGGCAGCGTCGGTTCCTCGATAAGACCCACCTGGGATGAGGTAAGGGTGGCCCACAGCATCACGATGACGATGGCGACTAGGAAGATGATGACCGAGGTCTTTGCACCTTGTGCCGGAGCGTAGTTCTGGGAACCCTGCGGCAGCTTCACCAAGCCCTGGGCCTTGCGCTCTTGGTAAACGGGGTCATCTTCGAGTTCTGCGCCCGAGCGGTTTGCTACCCAAGCGGCAGGGAAAATGGAGAGGAACGTAGCCGGAATAAGGACCGCGAGGATCTGCAAATAGCCCACGCCCATCGGCTCCAGCAGCGAAGCCAACAGAACAACGGCTGCGGAAATAGGTGAGGCACAGATTGCCATCTGCGAGGCTACGACGGAAATCGAAAGCGGGCGGGAAGGACGGACCTTGCCTTCCTTCGCTACCTCAACGATAACCGGGAGCGTGGAGAACGCCGTGTGGCCGGTGCCTGCCAGAACGGTCATCAACCACGTAACGATAGGTGCGTAGAACGTGATCCTCTTTGGGTTCTTGCGAAGAAACTTTTCGGCAAGGTAGACCAGATAGTCCATACCGCCAGCACGCTGCATGGCAGCAATGGCGGCGATCACGGTCATGATGATGCCAATGACATCAAAGGGGATGTCTTCACGCGTTACGGGGACACCGGTGAGGCCGAGTAGTAGAACGCCCAAGCCGCCGGCCATACCAATACCGATCGAACCAATTCGGGCACCGAGATAAATCGCCGCAAGGACGATAATGATGTGCACAACAACCATTATGTAACTCCAATATGTGCAGGTGAACTGCAGTATGGGTGGTAATTCGCGCTGTGGTCAGTACACGACCTGGGCGCGACAACTGACAGTTCTAATTCTGCCCTATTTATGTGGCTTTGGCGAGAATCCAGGCCCGATTGTGTCCGTTTACACACCGATGCCAACCACTGCACCCCCATCGGGGTATCCAGGGTGTCGGCAGCATCAGTCGGATTGAAAACAGCCAAACGCCCGTACCACCTTCAGCGAGGCAGTACGGGCGTGGACGAAACAGCAGAGCGTATTTACAACACTGGTGCTGACGAAGGTTTATTCATCGATGTAGAGCTGACCGCGGAACTCCGGGTGCATGAGGTTCTCAACGGACAGAACCTTGTTGAGGGTCTCCTCATCGAGCAGGCCCTTCTCCAGAACGAGCTCCTTGACGCCCTTGCCGGTCTTGAGGGACTCCTTAGCAATCATGTCACCGTTGTGGTGACCAATGAACGGGTTCAGGTAGGTGACGATACCGATGGAGTTCTCAACGTACGCGCGGCAAACATCAGCGTTAGCCGTGATGTCCACGACGCACTTCTCACGCAGGGTGTCGACGGCGTTGCCCATGATGCGGATGGACTGGAACAGTGCCTCACCGATAACCGGTTCCATGACGTTGAGCTGCAGCTGACCAGCCTCGGCAGCCATGGTGACTACGTGGTCATTACCGAAGATCTTGAAGCAGACCTGGTTGACAACCTCCGGGATAACCGGGTTGACCTTACCCGGCATGATGGAGGAACCGGCCTGACGCGGTGGCAGGTTGATCTCTGCCAGGCCGGCGCGCGGGCCAGAGGCCAGCAGGCGCAGGTCGTTACAGATCTTGGCCAGCTTCATCGCTGCGCGCTTAATGGTGGAGTGCAGAAGCACGTAGGCGCCACAGTCGGAGGTTGCTTCAATGAGGTCGCGGGCGGTCTTGATCTCAAGGCCCGTCACCTCAGACAGTGCTGCGGTGACCTGGTGGCGGTAGCCAGCCGGGGTGTTCACGCCGGTACCGATGGCGGTTGCGCCGAGGTTGATCTCCAGCAGGCGCTTCTGGGCGTCACGCAGGATGGCCTGCTCTTCGGCCAAGTTGTGAGCGAAGGCCTTGAATTCATCACCCAGGGTCATCGGCACTGCGTCCTGCAGCTGGGTGCGGCCCATCTTCAGGATGTCAACGAACTCATTGCCCTTGGCGTGGAATGCAGCCTGCAGCGCGTCGATACGCTCAATGAGGTCCTCCATCGCGTAGTAGATGCCGAGACGGAAGCCGGTCGGGTACGCGTCGTTGGTGGACTGGGACATGTTGACATCATCGTTCGGGTTGATGATGTCGTAGGCACCCTTTTCCTCACCGAGGTGCTCGAGCGCCAGGTTGGCCACAACCTCGTTGGTGTTCATGTTGAGCGAGGTGCCAGCGCCACCCTGGAAGACATCCAGCGGGAACTGGTCCATGCAGCGGCCTTCTTCCAGAATCTGGTCACAAGCCCAGATAATTGCTTCTGCCTTCTTCTTCGGAAGAACGTGCAGGCGGCGGTTGGCCATAGCGGTGGCCTTCTTGACCTGGACCATGCCGCGGATGAAGTCCGGGATGGTGTTGATGGTCACGTAGGAAATCTGGAAGTTTTCGATAGCGCGGAGCGTGTGAACGCCGTAGTACGCATCGTTCGGAACTTCCAGGGAGCCGAGAAGGTCAGTCTCAGTACGCGTCTTCTTGCTAGAGGCGGACTTCGAAGACTTGTTGGTGGCCTTTTCTTCGACCTGGGACTTTACATCCTTGGTCTCTTTGGCCTCTGCTTGTGCATCCTTCTTAGTTGTCTTTGCCATCGGGGCTGACTCCTTGCATAAAAATCGAAGAACGATGATGGTCAGTCCCCATCGTAGCTAGGAGCCCGAATAAAATGTTTGGAATCTCCCCCTAAAAGCGGGCAATCCGAAGATCCGAGGCAAGAATTGCCTCTGCCCCGAGCTCTTCGAGGCTGTCCATAACTTGGTTGGCCAGTTTGCGGGGAACCATGACGCGCACGGCAACCCACCCTTCACGGGCCAAGGGAGAGATGGTCGGTCCTGTAAGCCCAGGGGTCACTGCCTCGACGTCTGGCAGCTTTTCTTCTGCCACGTTGTAGTCGAGCATGACGTAGTGGCGCGCATTGAGGATTCCTCGAATGCGGCTAAGCACAACGTTTTCATCAGCGGTGACGTCTTCTCCCTCACGCTTTATCACCACGGCCTCCGAGGAGACGATGGGGTCGCCGAAGGGTTCAAGCCCCTGCTGGCGGAGGGTGGCTCCTGTGGAGACAACGTCGGCAATGACGTCCGCGACTCCAAGGTGAATCGAAATCTCTACTGCACCGTCAAGGCGGATAACCTCTGCATCGATTCCATTGGCAGCGAGGTGATCGCGCACCACGTTGGGATAGGACGTGGCGATGCGCTTGCCTTGCAGCTTGGCGACGTCCCACTGCTCCCCTGCTGGTGCGGCGTAACGGAAGGTCGAGCCGCCAAAATTGAGTGCTAGAACTTCATTGAATTTCGCGCGGGAATCGAGCGCTAAGTCTCGACCAGTAATTCCCAGATCCAAGACGCCTTGTGCCACGTAGATAGCGATATCCTTTGGGCGCAGAAAGAAGAACTCGACTCCGTTCTCCTCGTCCACGACGTTGAGCGATTTACTGTGTCCGCGGCCCTTGTAGCCGGCTTCCTTGAGGATTTCAAGGGCTGCCTCGGACAGCGATCCCTTGTTGGGGACGGCGATTTTGATCATCAGTGTGTGGTGCTTTCTACGCTGAATACGGTGAATGGTGGGACGGCTTTATGGCCGATTAAAGGTAGGTGTAAATGTCTTCGAGCTTCAGGCCACGCTTATGGGC
Organism: Corynebacterium sp. HMSC065D07; assembly: GCF_001810695.1. Lineage (NCBI taxonomy): Bacteria > Bacillati > Actinomycetota > Actinomycetes > Mycobacteriales > Corynebacteriaceae > Corynebacterium > Corynebacterium sp. HMSC065D07. The sequence continues at coordinate 103,489 of NZ_KV802428.1, read as the reverse complement.
CATAACCTGGAGCCAATACAGCAGCTGTGACATCTCCTCAGCGAGCTCTTCATCAGACTGGTATTCCGCGGCGATCCACACTTCGCCAGCCTCTTCGATGATCTTCTTGCCCAGATGGTGGATGCCTTTGTCAAAAGACTCCACGGTGCCGGAGCCCTCAGGGCGTTCGGCGATCTTCTGGGACAGTTCCTCAAATAGGCTCTCAAAATTCTTCACGGTGGTTTATTCTTCCACACCGCTGCATAAAATTCTGCTAGTCGGCCGAAATTCTCAGTTACGCAAAGCCGGCTGACATGATGCGCAACTGAAATCGGTACGTCTAGTCGGCGCGCAACCGGCTAAACCACTCGTGAACATTGGCCGCCGTCGCCCCCTTCAGATGACGGTGAGCAGAGCCCCGGAGGTCAGTAATTTCGGTGGCTTGCTCGGGCACCGCGACGTGGTCTCCCTCCGGCAGTCCGATGACGGTGCACCCGGCGTCGACAGCCGCGCGCATACCTGCCGCAGAGTCTTCAAATACAAGGCAGTCCCGTGGATCGGCACCCACTCGACGCGCCGCCTCGATATACATATCGGGGGCAGGTTTGCCTTGGGGTACTTCGTCACCGCAAATCGTGTCGACGAAGTACTCGCGGCCTAAGGCCGCAATCGCGGAATCAGCCACATATCGTTCCGTGTTTGTGGTCACGATCATCGGCATTCCCAGGCCCTTGAGTTCGTCGAGCAGCTCGGGAATCCCCGGGAAAATCTCCAGGTGTTGGGCAAAAAGGGACCTGACGTAATCGAACATGAGCGCACGATAGCGTTCGTTATCTCCTGGCTGAAGCGTAACGCCTGCTTTGTGCGCACAGATGCTGAGTGTGTCTTCGAAGGTAGCGCCAACCGTGGCCAAGCGCTCCGTGGGTGTTAAGCGGCGCCCCAGTGTTTCAGAGAGATAAAAAGTGGCCTCTTCCCACAGGGGCTCGGAGTTGGTCAGTGTGCCGTCCATATCCCAAAAGATTGCTGCTGGACGGGTAGTGAAAGCGGAAGTTGCGTGGTCAGTCACTTAGAAGTCCAGCTCCGGAAGCTGCGCGAGTGCCTCATCGTCCGCACCGGTTGCCGCAGAGGCGGAGTGAATAAGCTCCGTGAGCTCTTCCTTCTCCTCCGGTTCCAGCACTGCATCTGCGTTTTCTTGGTTGAAGGCCGCGAGCTTGTCCACGGTGGGGCGTACCGCGGCGCTCAGGAGTGACCCTTCAGGGTCATCCGGCAGCTTATCCATATCGTCAAGGAAGGACTCCAAGATAGTGCGAAGGCGTGGGAGTACCGCGGCATCAAACGGGGCCTCCCAGAACTCCTTTTCTTCTTCCTTGAGGTAATCCCCGGTAGCGAAGGACTGTAGGTTGGACATGAACTCATCAACGGTGGGCTGGAATTCTGCACGAATCGTCATGAGCTAAATCATGCCTGAAGTTACCTAGAGGCGCACGCCCAGCAAGGAATTAACTGCGGTGCGCAGCAAATCGGATGCCTCTTCTGTTGCTTCCCCGGATTCTGGAGCCTTCTTCGCCCATTCATCGAGAACCGCAATGGCGCGCGGAGTATCGAGATCATCAGCCAACGCCAACCGCAGGTGCTGAATGACCTCCTTGACCTCCTCCACAGTGCCCGGATGGCTTAAAGCTTCGCGCCATCGCTGGAGTCGCTCCTGCGCAGTGCGCAAAACGTCATCTGACCAGTCGCGGTCGGCACGGTAGTGGCCGGCGAAGACACCCAGGCGTATCGCTGAGGGATCGACGCCCGCCTCCACGAGCTTGTGGACGAACACGAGGTTGCCCAAAGACTTGGACATCTTGGTTCCGTCCAAGCCGATCATGCCGGTGTGTACATAGGACTGCGCCATGCGCTCCACGCCGAGCGCTGCTTCTGCGTGCGCTGCGGAGAATTCGTGGTGCGGGAACTTCAGGTCCGAACCGCCGCCTTGAATATCGAAGCTGGAGCCAAGCCGGTTGGTTGCGATGGCGGAGCACTCAATGTGCCATCCAGGGCGGCCCGGCCCAAAAGGCGAATCCCAGGCCGGTTCGCCTTCACGGTGCGCGCGCCAAATCAGAGCGTCAAGAGGATCGCGCTTGCCGGGGCGATCAGGGTCGCCACCGCGCTCGGCAAAGAAGGTCTCCATTTGCTCGCGGGAGTAATTCGACTCGTAGCCGAAGTTCTTCGTGGCCTCGATGGATGCGTAGACGTCCGGATAGTCGGGGTCATCGACGACGTAGGCCGCACCTGCGTCGAGAAGCGCCTGCACCATCTCCGTAATCTCGTCGATGGCTTCCATCGCCCCAACGAAGTGCTGCGGAGGAAACACGGAGAGCAGCTCCATGTCTGAGCGGAAAAGGTTGATTTGGGAGGTCCCCAACTCGCGCCAATCCACGCCATCGCGCTCCGCGCGCTCGAAGAGCGGATCATCCACATCGGTGATGTTCTGGGCGTAATTCACCTTGTAGCCGTTATCCAGCAGCTGGCGGTAAATCAGATCAAAGGTCAGATAGGTCGCGGCGTGGCCCAGGTGGGTCGAATCATATGGGGTGATGCCACAGACGTACATGGTGGCAGTCTCCCCACTGATGTCGAGCTTCTTTACCGCTTCATCAGCGGAGTCATAGAGGTGAAGCGGCGACGGAGCGCCAGGGACGGAATCGATGTGCGGGACAGGCCAAGATTGCATGCCCACAATCCTAACGTGTGCTGCCTCCGACGCGGGCGCATGGCCGGGCACATGGCTATGTATCGCAGGGTGCTGCGGGGCTGCGCCTCCTCACCACCTACGCGGCGAGCACGCCAAGGCCCAGCAAGAGCATGACGATCAGGCCGACGGGGATGCGGTAAGCGGCGAACCACTCGAAGGAGTGGCTGCCCACGAACTTCAGCAGCCAGGCGATAGATGCATAGCCCACAACGAAGGCGATGAGCGTGCCAACGAGTAATTGGGCGCCGGTGGCGGATTGTCCCACGGTGGGACCGAAGGCGTCGCCAAGCGAAAACAGCCCCGAGGCCATCACCGCCGGAATAGCCAAAAGAAAGCTAAAGCGCGTGGCCACCTCACGGTCGAGGCCGAGGAAGAGGCCACCGGAGATGGTGCCGCCGGAGCGTGAGACGCCAGGGATGAGTGCTAGGCATTGGCATAGTCCCATAACGATGGCATCGCGCATCGTGAGCTCGTCGAAGCCGCGGGTTTTCTTACCCACGCGCTCTGCCAGGATGAACACAAAGGAAAACAGGACGAGCATGGAAGCAGTAATCCATAGGTTGCGCAGATTATCCCTTATCAGGTCTTTCCCCAGCACTCCCAGGATGCCAATCGGAATTGAGCCAACGATGACCATCCAACCCATTCGATATTCCTGACCGCGCTGGTCCTTGTGTACGAGGCCCACGCACCAGCCTTTCAGGATCTGCCAAATCATCCCGGCGAAGTAGACAATCACCGCTAGCTCGGTGCCCAGCTGGATGACAGCGGTGAAGGAAGCACCGGCATCCTGTCCCCAGAAAAGAGTGGAGACGATGCGCAAGTGCCCGGACGAGCTCACGGGCAGGAATTCGGTGAGGCCTTGGACAAGAGACAGGACGATGACCTGCAGCCATGTCATGGCTTCAGTTGTAGCTGTTGTAGTCACCCGCGATAGCCTACTCGGGAGTCCCATCGCTTCCTGTTTCCACCACGCTGGCTGCTAGGATGAGGGATCGTGAAAACGCGTCGAGTCCTGCTTTCTTTTGCCCTCCTTTCCAGCGCATGCGCGCTTGCCGCCTGTAATCCTACGGTCGGGGTTGGCGGGGACCCCGACTCGGCGGTCTATGGCAAGGCCGAGCCCGCGTCCTCCCCGGCATCCGAGAAGCCGGTGGGTAACGTCGTGCCATTCGATGCAGCGACAGACCTCGCAGCCGTCGGCGACATCCTCGCCGTGCGCACCGAGGACTCGCTCGCGGTAGGTTCAGCTGCGGACTTTGAAGGCAAAAAGTCCGCGCAGGTTACCGTGGGCGAGAAATGTGGTGACCTCACCGCTTCTGAGAAGCACTTCCTTCTAGCGTGCGGGGATAGCGTTATGCTCATTGATCCGCTCAAGCCGGATTCCCCGCAGGAATTGGCTGTGGAAGAGGAGCAACCGGTGACGGTGGCTGCGGAAGCCTCCAGTGGCGAAGTCTTCGTTGGCTCGAAGGACTCCACCACCATCGGCGTGTACCTAGACGGCGAACGCACTACCGGCATCACTGTGGAAGCAGGCTCGGATCAGCTCATCTCCGTGCCTAATCCGGATGGCGCCGACGGCATCGTCCGTGTCTTGAGGGAAGACTCCACGATTCAATCGCTGGACTGGGAGAAGGAGCGCGCAGGAGGACGCCTTCGCGTGGGCCAGGGTGTAGGTCAGATCGCAGGCGGCGAGGGCGCCGTGGTTGTGGCTTCGGATACCGTCGGCAAGCGCATCGCCATTTACACCGCCAGCGACGTCATCCGCTTGCACCAGTACGGCAATACCGATGGCACGCCGTGGGGTGTGGCTTGGGACGCCGGGCGCAAGCTAGCGTGGGCGACGACTACAGACAACAACCTCCTCCACGCCTACACCATCGCTGCGGGTGTCCCGGAGAACGTCGGCACCATGGATACGGTGGCGGATGCGCGCAATATTGCCGTGCTTGGCGACGGCACCCTCGTCGCCGCCTCCGCTTCTGGCGACGGGCTCCAATTCATTTCTGATCCACAGCTCTCGAAATCCCCGCGTTAGTATTTCAGTCCCCCCTTCAGCCTCAACTTTCCAAAGGACAATGCATGCAGTACTCCGCTCTTGACCGCGCCCGCCACGTGGCTTACCAAGCCGCCTTGAAGGGGATGTTTAAGCTCAGCCCGGAAAGAATTCACGGGATCATCAACGGCGGGTTGGCTGTGTTCCAATCGGCCGGCCCCTTCAACCGAGCTCTGGGCAAAGCTCTGCCAGTCAGCGATCCCGTCCTTGAACAAGACGTGTTTGGTGTGCACTTTCCGCGCCCGCTGGGTCTAGCAGCAGGCTTTGACAAGAACGCGGCGGCAGCCGACGTCTGGTCCCCCATCGGCTTTGGGTACGCGGAGCTGGGCACCATCACCCCGAAGCCGCAGCCGGGAAACCCGGCTCCCCGGTTGTTCCGGCTCAAAGCAGACAAGGCCATCCTCAACCGCATGGGCTTCAATAACGAAGGGGCGCTGGCGGCCGCACGAAACCTGCGGAAGCGCCGCTACAACGATGTCATCGGCATCAATATCGGAAAGAATAAGGTCACCGAGGCTGAGCACGCGGTCGATGACTACCGTCAGTGCGCATCAGTTCTCGGGGATTTGGCCGACTACGTTGTGGTCAACGTGTCCTCCCCTAATACCCCGGGACTGCGTGACTTGCAGGCAGTGGAATCGCTGCGCCCCATCATGGAAGCCGTGGTGGAATCGACGTCCTCGCCGGTCTTGGTCAAGATTGCCCCAGACCTCAGCGATGAGGACATTGATGCCGTGGCGGATATGGCCGTTGAAGTGGGGCTGGCGGGAATCGTGGCTACCAACACCACCATTTCTCGCGAGGGTTTGAAAACCCCCTCTGCTGAGGTTGCCGCCATGGGCGCAGGCGGCGTGTCGGGTCCCCCAGTGGCTGCGCGTTCCTTAGAGGTGCTCAAGCGCCTCCATGCCCGCGTAGGAGACGACCTGGTGCTTATTTCCGCGGGCGGAATCTCCACCCCGGAGCAAGCATGGGAGCGCATCACGGCAGGCGCTTCGCTGTTGCAGGGCTACACCGGCTTGATTTACGGCGGCCCGGATTGGATCCGTGACATCCACCGCGGCATTGCCCAGCAGATCCACGCTCACCGCCTCAGCAATATCTCGGAGGCCATTGGTTCTGGTCTTGAATGGATTGACTAGCCCGGCGAAGAGCTTTCGGGCCAGCCGCACGGGGCGCTTCAGCGTTTAGCGCAACGTGCGGCGGATGATAACCGCGCACAGCCCTGCCGCCACTGCGTAGAGGAAGACGACGTATTGGCCCATCGTTGTAAGGACCGTACTGGGCAGCGCGCGGCTGGCGATGATAAGCACTAGCGCGAGAATCAGCGCAATGATTTGTTCGCGGCTACCACGCTGATCGCGGCGTTGGGTACTGAATGCGCCGACGAGGAGGGCTGCACCAACGATGGCGAGGCGGCGCCACGTCCATTCGAAGGTCGCGCCCCATCCGTCGGTGAAAATGGACACGAGCCCGAATAGCGCCAACACGGCAGCCAACAACATGAAAGCGCCGCCCACGCGCAGGGCGGCGGGGATTTCTACTCCGTCGGATGTGGGAGGGATGTCCGGGTTCTTACTCATTGTGATGAGTGTAATTGGGCCGCTTAGTGGGCCTCGTACCAGCCCCAGGTAATCGCGCGCCCGAGGGTGTGGAAATAAAGGTTGAAGCCGAGGACCGTAGGTGTTGCCTCCGGGTCGATCTCGAGGCGTTCGACGTCGACAGCGTGAACGGCGAAGAGGTAGCGGTGCGGGGCGTGACCAGCAGGCGGCTGGGGGCCGTAATAGACGCGCTGGCCAGAGTCACCGCGCAAGCTGATAACGCCTTCGAGTCCGAGATCCTCAGCGGCCCCTGCACCTGTGGGGAGCTCGCGTACGTCGGCCGGGATGTTGAAGGCAGCCCAGTGCCAGAAGCCGGACCCCGTCGGCGCGTCAGGGTCAAAGCACGTGACGGCAAAGGACTTGGTCCCTTCGGGCACGTCCGACCAGGACAGCTGGGGCGAGACATTTTCAGGTGCGCGGAAACGCTCTGCGATCTCCGCTCCCTCCTCGATATCGGACGAGGTCATGGTAAAAGCTGGGACATCCCCCAACGGTGTATAGGGGTCTGGGCCGGGGAAACGGGAGTCGGTAGCGTAGTTCGCAGTGGAATGTGAAGTGTTGCTAGTCATAAATCCATTTCTACCGGAAAGCTATCTGCCGCGTTGCCGCTTACTACCCGACTGTCTCAGGAGGTGGCAGTGGATACGCAACTTTCATCGTTGTGTTTTCCTCGTTTAAGAACACAGTGAAAACCCGCTCTGAAGTGGCGATTTGTGAAGTTATGCCGGTTCGGGATACAGTATGCGAGTGCCCAGCCGAGAGGCTGAACAAACACCCTAGCCCGGGTGGCGGAATGGCAGACGCGCTAGCTTGAGGTGCTAGTGTCCTATTAACGGACGTGGGGGTTCAAGTCCCCCCTCGGGCACAGACCGAAGCCCCGTGCTTCACACCGTCAGAGATGATGATGTGAGGCGCGGGGCCTTCTTCATGCGTCTAGGGTCTATGCGTGCGATTCCGCAGTAGGTGCCGTCTCCTCTACTACCGTAGCCTTCTTCTTCGACGTGATGTAGCTATGCAGGCCCTTGATGACGATAGGCGCCACCGACAACGCGATGATAAGCAGCATAATCTTCTCAATCGAGTCAGCAATGCCCGGAATGTTTCCGAGAAAGACACCAACGAGATTCATGGAGAGCACCCAAGCGACTGCGCCGCTGACATTCCATCCAATGAATTTCTTGTACCGCATTCTCGCCGTGCCGGCGGCTACCGGAATGAAGGTCCGCACGATTGGGACGAATCGTCCGAGCACTAGTGCAAGCGGGCCGTGCTTGCGGAAGAAGTCCTCGGCGGTGTTGAGATACTCCAGTTTGAGAAGCCGTGCGTCCTTCTTAAACAGGCCACGGCCAAAACGGTGCCCAATCCAGTACCCCACCTGGTCACCAGCTATCGCGGCGATCATGCCTACAGCAATGAGTACCCACAGGGAGACCTGGAGCTCATGGCGCAGAATCGCGGCAGTTACGAGTAGTGAATCACCCGGAAGAAATGGGAAGAGCACACCGGACTCGATGAAGACGACAAGGGCTATACCACCGATGACCCAGGGCCCAAAGGCTTCGAGCAAGGTGGCTGCGTCCATATAAGACGTGAGGTTGTGGATAAAGTCCATAATGCTCTCCAAAGAAAAATGCAGGCGCCAGGGCGGGCGCCAAAAGTAGGTAGTGAATCAAGAATTCGCTCCGCAGCTAGGGCGTAGAGACAATAAAGGTGAAACTAGCTAAGACGGTCACAATAGAAGTGGACCTAGAGATGCTTGCGGATGCGCAGTGCTGTTCAGTATCCCGCGTGCAAGGCAATACTCATGCATCGAATCGCGGCTTAACAGTAAGTTGAGGTGCAGCTCTCAGCTGCTCCCCAGCCAGCCAAGCCGTCTCCTGCCTTCGTCTTTAGCCGTTCTCCCATGCTTTGGACTCAATGCGGGGTTTGGCGTCTTCGGCACTAGACTTCTATCTCTATGAACACAGGTTGGGTGCACAGCGTCGGGGACTTCTTCGCGTCTCTGGGCCGCGCTGCGTGGCAAAGCTGCAAGCGTTGGACGTGGAAACGTTGGACGGCAGTAGTCGCTGCCGGTGCGGCATTGATGCTACTCGCCGTGCTTGTCGACGTCCCCTCACTCGCCGCCCTCCGCACGTGGTCAGACCAACTCGGGCCGTGGTTTGTCGTTGCTTTTACGGGCGCCTACATCTTCTTCACCCAGTTCCCTATTCCCCGGACCGTGTGGACTTTGGCGGCAGGCCTTCTTTTCGGCCCGTGGCTTGGGCTTTCTGTTTCCCTTGTCGCGCTGACTATCTCCGCCACCATTTCTCTCCTTATCGTCCGCGGCTTACTTGGTGAGTGGATTCGCCCGCATCTCACGCACAAAGCGGTATATGCAATCAATGCCCGGCTTGAGCGCCGGGGTTGGCTAGCGGTGGCGTCATTGAGAATGGTCGCCGGAGTTCCGTTTTCCTTACTAAACTATGTTGCAGCGCTCACGCCGATTTCGGTGACTCACTTCGCCATCGCTACACTCATCGGTTCGATTCCCACCACCGCCATCGGGGTCTTCTTCGGGGATGCGCTCACCGGAGCGATGAGCCCCTACACGATCGCCGGCTTCCTTATCGCTGCGGCAGTGGGAATCGCTGGTCTCATCCTAGACACGCGGTTGCCGCTCGGCCCCGGAATGCGTGGCCCAGTCAAGCGCAAAGAGTAGACTGAGCGTTGTTTCTTGCTGGAAGGAGTCTCTCACTGTGCTAGCTGTCCATGCCCGCTACCGCGGACGCTCGGTACGCCGCGCCGATTTGGTCCAACGATCCGCCGCCGCGCTTTCCACCCTGGAGGGAATCGGCGAGTTTGAGGTCCTTGGTGTTGAGGATATTTGCGCTGTGGCCTATTCTTCTCCGGCGGTCTGTGATGTCGTTATGGCGCTTCTCGCGGACGGTGACTGGGCCATTGGCATTGGAATTATCCCTGGCGAAGGCGCAGGTGATGCCGAAACACGCGCAGTGGCAACCGCCGCGGTAAAGGGCTCGGCGCGGGCCGGACACGTCTACGCCAAAATTGATCGGCGCGGGCGCGCTGCGGAGGCGCAGGATATTGCAGCGGCATTCGCCCTACTCGGCTTTGTGCTGCACAAGCGCACAATGGAAGGCCGTGAGGCGACATCTCTTGTACGCGGCGGGTTGAATCAGAACGAAGCTGCGGAAGAGCTGGGCATTTCCAAACAAGCGATGTCCCAGCGCCTCCAAGCGGCGGGGTGGGCAGCAGAGACGGCCGGTTGCCAGCTCGCCATCAACCTCATTGACCGAGCGAATTCGAATTAGAGCAAATCTTCTTTGCTCAATTCCGGTGTTGTGACAAAGTCGACGAGCCGCTCGACGGCGCCGATGAGCGTGGAATCGAGATCCCGGAAAGAATTCACGGCGTTGTACACGCGGCTCCACCCTTCCTTGGGATCAGACCACCCCGCGCGCTTGCAGATGCCCGTCTTCCAGTCTTCCCCATAGGGAACCTCGGGCCAGGCGCGCAGCCCTAGGCGCTCAGGCTTTACAGCCGCCCAGATATCAATGAAGGGGTGACCGGTGACAAGCACGTGCTCGCCCACCGTTTGCGTCAACCGCGTTTCCTTTGATCCTTCGACTAGGTGATCCGCGAGGACGCCCACACGGCGTCCCGGACCGGGCTGAAACTCAGCCAGGCGTTCCTCAAGGTTATCGAGTCCTTCGAGGTATTCGACGACCACACCTTCCACCCGCAGATCGTGACCCCAGACCTTTTCAACGATGGCCGCGTCGTGAATGCCTTCAACCCAAATGCGCGAAGGTGCGGCAACTTTCGCCTCAAGATTTTCCACACGGCGCGACCCGGAGTTTGACTTCCGCGGCGCCTGCTTTTCGACGTATCGCGTTAACGTCACTGGCTGCCCCTCCAACAAGAACCCCCCTTTCACGAGTTTGAATACTCGCTCATTTCCATGTCGGTCCTCGAGGCGCACGACTGGGCCCCATACGGTTTTGTCGACGCCCAATACTGCCCCTACAAAGTCATCACCTCGAACCTCGACGACCATGCCTGGTTCAGCGGGTACCTCGGGGTACTCCGGCTTCTTGTTCCGCGCATGTCCTGCAAAAATATCGCCGCCATAGGGATCTCGGGAATTCAAGCTCATAGGGGTCTACCCTATCGTCTACACTGTCCAGCCATGGATATGCGCGCCGAAGTCTGGTCCCCTGTACAAAACGTTTCTGTTTGGCTTGGTGCATGGCTATGGGGGCACGAATCCACCGATGGCTTTCTTGATGCCCTCAGCGAGCTGGGTGGTGAGCAACAAGGGGTCGACGGAGAGCCGTTTGTTGATGTTATGTCACTTCTCCGGCGTGAAACGGCCTCCGTCATCGAGCGTGGAGAGCGCGAACCGCTGCTTCGGCTAGTTCTCTCCGGTCCTGGCGACGCGCCAGCACTTCCAGCCGGCACGGAATCGGCGCGAGCGGCGGCAGAAGATCCGGCAGGCGCAATCGTGGTGCGTACCAATAATCGGGATCGAAACCTGGTGTTGGTGCCCACCTATGCCGTGGGCGCGACACGGTGGACGGTGATTGAAGAGACTGCCCCGTTTCCCTCGCCCGCTTGGCTTAGCCCGGGCGAGGCCGATGAGCTCTTGAGTACCGCGACGAATGAGTCAGCAAACCTCATCGAGGCATTGGGCTATCGCAGCGATGCCCTCCCCAATCCCCGGCTAACAGTAGGCACACTAAGCGATTTCTACGACACCCCCGGATTACCCGCTGCAGTGCCGGGGCGAGCAGCGAAGCTCTTCGCCCGCGCCGACCGCGTGGCGGCCATCATCGAGACGGTGACTGACCGCATTCAAGATCACAGTCTCGATCCGCAGCTTCTGCGCCTGTGGCGCCATATCCGCGAAGCACGCATGGCCGGCGTGGCTTATGCGCTCACCGATTTCGCGCGTTAATGCGGCTTGCGCAGAGACCAGATGTCACAACAACCTTCAGCGCAGGGTGCGCCATTGACCGTACAGCCCTGAACGGTAACCTCACCGAGTGAAGCAGGTTCAGCGTCATGCTCTAGCTCCTCGATGAGGTCCACGATGAGCGAGGCAAAACGCGCAGATGGGCCGGCGGTGCGGGTGCGATAGACGCTGACGCCCATTTCCTCAGCGGCTTGCTGAAGTTCAGTATCGAGATCCCAGATGACCTCCATGTGATCGGAGATAAATCCAATTGGGCACACGACAACGCTGTCGACACCATCTTCCTCATGGATTCGCGTGGTGTGGTCGACAATGTCCGGTTCCAACCACGGGGTGGCTGGGTTTCCTGAACGGGATTGCCACACTAGGTCATAATTCTGGACCCCGGCAGCCTTGGCTACGAGCCGTGCAGCCTCCGCTACCTGGCGGGAATAGATATGCTTATCGCCTTCTGCTCCCCCAACAGCATCGTGTGCCGATGGCACTGAATGCGCAGTAAAAAGCATGCGGGTGCTAGCCAGCTTGTCTTCCGGCACCTCCGCATAAGCCTCGCGGACGGCTGCGGCCATCTCCTCGATGAACTTGGGGTGATCGAAGAATTGGCGCAGTTTGGTGAAGTTCATGTTGGGCAGTTGCTTGTCCTCGAGGTGCTTGCGCAATGCAACGATGTCCTCGTTGTACTGGCGGCAAGCACTGTAGCCACCCCAGGCGGAGGTGGCGAATACGGCGACGTTGCGCACACCATCGGCGGCCATCTGCTCGACGGCTTCTGTCCCAAACGGGTACCAGTTACGGTTACCGAAATAAACCGGAAGATTATGTCCGCGTTCCTTCAGCTCTGCGGAAACATTAGAAATAATCTCTCGATTTAGCGCATTAAGCGGACTAATGCCGCCTAGGCGGAAATAGTGTTCCCCGACGACTTCGAGCCGCTCGCGCGGGATGCCGCGCCCACGGGTAACGTTCTCCAAAAACGGGACGACCTCCTCGTTTCTTTCCGGGCCACCGAAGGAAAGAACGAGGAGGGCGTCAAATGAGGAGGGCACCGAATCGGTGCCGCGGGTGTTGCCCTGGGCAGTACGCAATGTGTCAGTCATGCAGCCCAGTTTAGCAACGGGCTGAACTAGATCAGTCGCACGGCATAGGGTGCCATGCCGGCTTGTCGTACTGGGGAGATGCTGACGTTTTGACCGGACTGCGGAGCTTCGACCATGGTGCCGTCACCAAGATAGATTGCCACGTGCTGATTTCCGCTCGGCCCGTAGAAGACTAGGTCGCCTCGCTGCATCTCGCTCGGGGAAATCTTGGTTCCCTTCTGATACTGGTAGCCGGTGTAATGCGGCAGGGAAATGCCGACGCCAGCAAAGGCATAGAGCACCAGCCCAGAACAATCAAAGCCGACCTTGTTGTAGTCGCCATAAGAGTCAGCGACGCCGCCGTCGCGAATGCCCTGCGTAGGACCGTTGGCATCGCCACCACCCCAGGCATAGGGAACTCCCACCTGAGACGTTGCGCGCTCGATGACGGTCTCAATCTTTGCTTCGCGGGAGGCATCGCCCAGTGAAGCGGATGCCTTCTTCGTCACGCTATCGGTGGTGTCAAGTTCCTCCAGGACACCGGAGACATCGGACTCAAGGGAATCCTCGCTATCAGTTGCGTTCGCTGCATCGCTATCGGACGTCTCCGTGGAATCCGTCACTTCCCCAGTGCTGTCTTGCCCACCCTGGAGGGCAAAGAGCTTGGAAGAGCCTTCCGCCAGAGCATTGATTTCCTCTTGGCTCAAGCTGTTATTGTGGTCCGGCTGAGATGCGGCCACCATCGAGGCCACCGTTCCCACCGCTTCAATGCCAAGTGCAACGGTTTCCGCATCGATTCCGTTCGGATCGAAAGAGCTGGAGCTCCCGCCCTGGGAGTTCTCGGCGTTCTCTTCAGAGGAGCTGGCCGTGCTTGTCGACGACAACTCTTGCACGTTCGGATCGGAAGCCACAGTGCTTGCGGCGCTAGAGAGCTCTTCCAAATCATCAGCATCGGCAGAAGCCGTCGACGGCTGCGATTGAAGCGTGGGGTTCTGTGCCTCAGAGGTGGAGGGGCCGGCCACGGTGGACGCTGTGGGCTCGGAGGTCGGCTCCGAGCTGGCCGGTGTCGAATGCCCCGCAGCGGACGGCGAGGATACCGTCGATGGGTCGTGGGCAGGAGTCGTGGCACTAGACTCGGAAGGACCCTGTACATCATTAGTCCCGGCCCGATCCTTGACCTTAGATCCAGCTGTTGGGCTTGACACATTTTCTCGGTCCAGGCCCTTGGCTTGATTTAGCGCCTTGTGAAGAGATGAGAGTTGAGAGAGTAGGTCCTCGCGTTCGGACGTAGATTCCTCAATCGAAGCCTCGGACGCGGAGAGTTGCTCGCGCGCGGCAGCCTCGGCATCGGCCGCCCGGTCCGCACGTTCCTCGGCCAGTTGTTGGGTCTTCCGCAGCTGGGATTCCTTGTTCGCCTTTTCCGTGCGCTGCTTCTCCAAGTCGCTAACGACGGCCTGCTGCTTCTCGGACTGCGAGCGAAGGTAGGACTGGCGCTCCAGCATGTCCGAACGCGCGTCTTTTCCTGCCGCATGGGAGACGGCATCGGAAGTATTGGCTCGGCGGTAGGCGGAACGGGAGACCTCATCCAGCTTGGCCTGGGCATCGGCGACATCCGCTTGTGCGTCGTCAAGCTGCTCGCGCGCCGTCGTTGTTCCTTGGCGCGCTTGGTTTGCCTTAGTGCGGGCGTCGTTGAGATCGACCAGCGCACGGTTGACGGTTTCGCGCTGCGCACCTATGGAGGCTTCCGCTTGTGCGATTCGCTCCTCAATCTGGGCGATTGCGCCCGCGAGATCTGCGATGGATGGGTTGTCGGAGGATAGCAGGGATTTGATGTTGATCTGCTCAGGTTCCGCAGCCACTGCAGGAGTGAGCGCGGAGACAGTAGACAAGGCGGCGGTGGTCGCTATGGCAGCGCACGCTGCCTTAAAGCGCCGAAAGCCGAAAGATGATGTGGTGGCCACGAGGGTTATCTCCTAGACACCTACCCGGAGATGTCACGCATGTTGCGTAGACGCGCTTGCCGGACATCGAGACCTGGAGGCGACGAGTTGGACGAGCAAAAGAAACAGCGGTGTGTACGTAGCTAGTCTCGCCTTCAAGCAGGATGAGGCGGCAATCGATTTCCTAATGGGAATAGTGGACTTAATAAGGCTTGCGCCCGGAATTGACCGGGATACGCGAACGCGGCTTGCCCCTGAAGAGCTCTTTGCTCTCTACGCCACTAAATGCCGAATTGACGGGGCGGCATTTTCTCTTATGGAGGCGGCAGGAAACCTGCGGGGCGTCTGGCGTGTGCACCAACATCACGTCGAACCGTGCGTCATAGCTAGCCACATTGCACTCTCATGGTGCTCGCTGGGCTCACGGAGAGCGGCGCCGAGTGTGGCTGCACGATCCGACGACGAAGGGACACACACCCATATTCAGGCTCGAGGTCCTGCGTCGGTTCCTCCTCGCTCGGCGCCGCGCTCGTGGAGGGCACTTCCGCGGTCCTTAGTGGCGCACGCGTAAGCACTCACAGCTGGCACCCAACCGGAAACCGATGGAACTCATGGCCATCACAGCCCTCGATGAGGGCGTGCGAATGAAGTGTATGAAGCCTCTTCCACTCGGGAGGTAGGTGTTTCAATATCTAAAAGGTTGAACACTGGTACCGACTGCGTCGAGAAAACTGCATTGCTACGCGCATCGCTAGCGCGGTGCGACGGTCATCCACCAGGCGGTGAACCCCAACGGTCCTCTTCGCTCGCGGCGTGCTTCCCCACATACCCGTGCGACAAATCAGTTGAGAGTCAAGGCTTGGTCCATGAACGTATGGAGCAATAGTCAACCCGTGAGTCGATACGTGAACCATACGTCACCGACACGCCATCTCGCACACTTTTCCCATCTTTCACATCAGCCACGGAAAACCACAAGGCGTTACAGGCGCACCTAACCTGCAATGACTTTGTTATCAATGTGTGACTGTGACGTTGCTCACTCTTCCCCGGAGTGCAAACCTCTCCCCCTTGACTATCGCTGTGGATTGCGGCCCTGGGCCTGCCGCAGAAGCTCCGATTGCTCCCAGTGGAACCTGTCTTCTGGGGTGCAGGGAACGCTCCATTTCGGGACTGGAGAGAACCGAAGTATTCGTCGACTTAAGGTGCCCGTGCGGCATCCGATGTGGTCGCTGCGTGGGCCATATTCCTAGGGCTCTTACGCCCTCTCAACCACTCCCCCGTTGCAAAAGTCAAGTCTTAGTGGTTGATATTCGCCACTTCCCTACCCCTGTGGTGGGTGTGGCGCATGTTTAGCGGAATTCACTCGGCGACCTCGATCGCTTAGTTTCTGGCCGTGTCAGCTTTCTGTGTAGCGGCTCGAAATCCCGCCCAGCCCGCAATTGCCGCTACGAAGAAAAACAACGTCAAGATTGCCAGCCATGGCGTTGAAAAATGATCTGCAGTTGCATAGAAATCATTCAGCAAAGTTACCTGATCGAGTCCAGTTGGCAGCGAATCCTCGGCTGCCTCAATGGATGCCCGAGCATAAGAATTACTGACTGCGGACACCCGCATTGGCGCTTGGAGAATCACGGTATCGAGTCCCGTTTGTTCTTGAAGGGTTGTCGCCAGGTCGCGCAGATCGGGAATTTTGTCGGGGAAGACATCTACCACTGCGATGCCATGGTTGGGCTGGAGGGAGTCTGCGATGTGGACCTGGAGGTCGGCGTCTTGCGCCAGCTCTGGGTTGGAGAACGCTACACCGTCGGCCGAGAGCTGATCTGCAATGTCGTCTACATCTACGCCCGCCGGGATCATCCGCCACTCCTTAATCTCTATGGCCGTTAATGCTTGGTGGCACAGTCTTCTGTCCAAACACGATTCGGAGGTTTGTCCCCCGGATTCCCGATCGAGCCTAAACCTCGGAGCGTGGGCGAGGCCGGTGACTCGCCGCTACCCCCGAAATGTAGGAAACAGAACGCCCGTACTGTTATGCTGGTGTCGACCGAGGGTTCTTGCATCTACAATAGATACGGAACATTCGCGTTCTGAGATCGCCGATACACTTGGCTCCATGTGGTTGCTAGGGCATATCGGCAAATTCGATGAACCTTCGACCAGTGTTCGATAACCCACAAGCGAAAAGCAAGGAATGGAGCTCCTTATGACTGAAAGCCTGAACTCCTTCGGCGCCAAGAAGACTCTTGAGGTCAACGGTAAGTCCTATGACTACTTTGACATCAATGCAGTCGAGGGCCTGGAGAAGCTTCCTTACTCCCTCAAGGTCCTGGCTGAGAACCAGTTGCGCTACGAGGACGGGAAGAACGTAACCAAGGATCACATCAACGCTTTGGCCAACTGGGATCCGTCCGCTGAGCCGGATACCGAGATCCAGTTCACCCCGGCCCGCGTTCTTATGCAGGACTTCACCGGCGTCCCCTGCGTGGTGGACCTGGCAACCATGCGTGAGGCTATCGCCACCCTCGGTGGCAAGCCGGACCAGGTGAACCCGCTCAACCCGGCCGAGATGGTTATTGACCACTCCGTCATCGTAGAGGCTTTCGGCTCCACCGAGGCTCTGGAGAAGAACGTTGAGATCGAGTACGAGCGCAACCAGGAGCGCTACCAGTTCCTGCGCTGGGGTGCCGAGAACTTCTCCAACTTCCGCGTTGTTCCTCCGGGAACCGGTATTGTCCACCAGGTCAACATTGAGTACCTTTCCCGCGTGGTCTTCGACAACGATGGTGTTGCCTACCCGGATACCTGTATTGGTACCGACTCCCACACCACCATGGAAAACGGCCTGGGCATCCTGGGCTGGGGCGTTGGCGGCATCGAGGCCGAGGCTGCAATGCTGGGTCAGCCGGTGTCCATGCTGATCCCGCGCGTCGTGGGCTTCAAGCTCACCGGCGAGATTCCGACCGGCGTGACCGCTACCGACGTGGTGCTGACCATCACCGAGATGCTGCGCCAGCACGGTGTGGTTCAGAAGTTTGTTGAGTTCTACGGCAACGGTGTGAAGTCCGTGCCGCTGGCTAACCGCGCCACCATCGGTAACATGTCCCCCGAGTTCGGTTCCACCGCTGCGATCTTCCCGATCGACGAGGAGACCATCAAGTACCTCGAGCTCACCGGCCGTCCGCAGGAGCAGATCGATCGCGTCGAGGCTTACGCCAAGGCTCAGGGCATGTGGCTCGAGCAGGACGCTCCGGAGGCACAGTACTCCGAGTACCTCGAACTGGATCTGTCCACTGTTAAGCCGTCCATCGCCGGCCCGAAGCGCCCGCAGGACCGCATTCTCCTCTCTGAGGCAAAGGAGCAGTTCCGTAAGGATCTGCCGACTTACGCTTCCGGCGAGGTTGTTGCAGACGAGTCCACCATCGAGGCAAAGCGCATGACCTCCGAGGGTGGCGACGAGAATGCTCTCGTCGACGTTACCGGTGGCCTGAACAAGTCTCGTGCAGGCGAAGGCGAGTCCGCAGCCAAGGGCGGCTCCGGCCGCCAGTCCAACCCGGTTACCGTCACCTCCCCGAACGGTGGCGAGTACACCCTGGACCACGGCATGGTTGCTATCGCTTCCATTACCTCCTGCACCAACACCTCTAACCCGTCCGTCATGGTTGGTGCTGGCCTCATCGCACGTAAGGCTGCTGAAAAGGGCCTGAAGTCCAAGCCGTGGGTCAAGACCATTTGTGCCCCGGGTTCCCAGGTTGTTGACGGCTACTTCCAGCGCGCAGACCTCTGGAAGGATCTGGAGGCGCTTGGCTTCTACCTCTCCGGCTTCGGCTGCACCACCTGTATCGGTAACTCCGGCCCGCTGCCGGAGGAAATCTCCAACGCCATCAACGAGCATGATCTGGCTGCTACTGCGGTGCTGTCCGGCAACCGTAACTTTGAGGGCCGCATCTCCCCGGACGTCAAGATGAACTACTTGGCCTCCCCCATCATGGTCATTGCATACGCTATTGCTGGCACCATGGACTTCGATTTCGAGGCTCAGGCGCTGGGTCAGGATCAGGACGGCAACGATGTCTTCCTCAAGGACATCTGGCCTTCCCCGAAGGAGATCGAGGACACCATCCAGCAGGCCATCTCCCGCGAGCTCTACGAGGCTGACTACGCCGACGTGTTCAAGGGTGACGACGCATGGCGCAACCTGGACGTTCCGGAGGGCGAGACCTTCAAGTGGAACGAGGATTCCACCTACATCCGCAAGGCACCGTACTTCGACGGCATGCCGACTGAGCCGGAGCCCGTTCAGGACATCAAGGGCGCTCGCGTCCTTGCTAAGCTCGGTGACTCCGTGACCACCGACCACATCTCCCCGGCTTCCTCCATTAAGCCGGGCACCCCGGCCGCTCAGTACCTGGATGCCAACGGTGTCGATCGTCAGGACTACAACTCCCTGGGTTCCCGTCGCGGTAACCACGAGGTCATGATGCGCGGTACCTTCGCCAACATCCGCCTCCAGAACCAGCTGGTCGACGTCGCCGGTGGCTACACCCGTGACTTCACCCAGGAGGGCGCACCGCAGGCCTTCATCTTCGATGCCTGCGAGAACTACAAGGCAGCCGACATTCCGCTGGTTGTCCTTGCTGGTAAGGAGTACGGCACTGGTTCCTCCCGTGACTGGGCTGCTAAGGGCACCAACCTGCTTGGCGTGAAGGCTGTCATCACTGAGTCCTTCGAGCGTATTCACCGCTCGAACCTCATTGGCATGGGCGTCATCCCGCTGCAGTTCCCGGAGGGCGAGTCCCACGAGTCCCTGGGCTTGGATGGCACCGAGACCTTCGACATCGACGGCATCGCAGCCCTCAACGAGGGCGGCATTCCGAAGACGGTCCACGTGACCGCCACCAAGGAGTCCGGCGAGACCGTTGAGTTCGATGCCAAGGTTCGCATCGACACACCTGGTGAGGCCGACTACTACCGCCACGGCGGCATTCTGCAGTTCGTTCTGCGCCAGATGGTCAAGGCCTAAAACAGCCTTGCCCATTATGTAGGCACCCCGACTCTGGGGCGACCTACATAGTTAGGCACCAAGGCCAGCTAGCAACATGGAGTGCTGGCTGGCCTTTCTGCTTCTGCCCCTCCCCCTCTATTTCCACCACCCGTTTACCCGCCGCCGTGCTTAAAGGAGCTAGTTTTCAGCCATGCCGATTATGAGCGACTCTGAACTGAACCGCCGCCGCCACGACATTCTGGTTGGCGCACGTAAATGCTTCGCTGAGCACGGCTACGACGGTGCGACGGTGCGAAGGCTGGAGGAAGCCACAGGTAAGTCGCGTGGGGCAATCTTCCACCATTTCGGTGATAAGGAGTCCCTCTTTCTTGCCTTGGCCCGAGAAGACGCCGCCCGTGAGGCCGAAGTTGTTGCGAACAACGGTCTCGTCGAAGTCATGAGTGAGATGCTGCGTCATCCGGAGCGCCATGACTGGCTTGCCACCCGGCTTGCTGTGACCTCGATGCTGCGCACCGATCCGTCTTTCGCCGCGCGCTGGCATGAGGAACAGCAAATTCTTGATAAGGCGGTCCGCGCCCGCTTGGAGTCCAACGCCGAGAAGGGGCGCATGCGAGACGACGTCTCCATCGATACCCTCGTGACCTATCTGGAAACCTTCATGGACGGCTTCATCAACCGCTTGGCTCTCGGGGACACAAAGAATCTAGAGCAGGTGTTGTCCTTAGTAGAGCAATCGATTCGTGGTCCACACGCCGATCACTAAGCGCTCAACACTCGGTGCCGGAGTGTGGTGGACGCTACACTGTGGCGCATGGACCATACTCCCCTAAAGCTTCCGCGGACGCAGTGTGGAATTAGTCTGAACGCCACACCCAGGCTTGTTCCGAAAGAACGGCGTGCCCACGATGCTCAGCCGAACCCGCGAGTGGACAATTCAGGTCTTCGTGAGGTCATCGAGGAGGCTGGGCCCCAGCCTGGGCGCATTAAGCTCAGCGACCTGTCGGTCTGGCTCATCATAGGTCTAGTTGGTCTATTTATGTGCAAGATGTCGATCTCTTTCTTCGCTGGTGATTTTGGTCCTCCGCGATTCAGCTTCTCTGACATCGGCATATTTTCGCTAATCCCTATCATTTTTTGTTTCCTCAGCGCGACCTTTGTCGCTGTGAGCCTGTGGCACATCTTTCAGGCAATCGGTCAAGCTCGGCGTCTGCGCACCGCGTGGCGCAATGGATGGGTGGAATACCGTCCCGCTCTCATTGGTGAGTTGGTTTACCTTCGCAGCAAAACCGAAGGTCCGGAAGACCGTGAACGGACCTATTTCTATTACTCGGCGCCCCTTCTCCTCCTTCAGCCAGACGGCACACTGGCGAAGGCCATGTCCGGAGAGTTCCGCGCAAACAACCCGAACTGGTTGAGGTCACGTGGCGCTGCACTGGCGGAGGGCTCCCGGATCGCTACCGTGGATACTGCGAACAACAATGGATGGACTGTGGCTGCTTACCGCACCGACGGAACGAGCTCAGAGGCGGAACTCTCCCTTGGCCTCACTGGCCGGCAGGTTGACGCCGTTCTGAATTTCGCTGAACAGCGCTGGGTGCGCTAAGCCGCTTCGAGGTTAGTTGGCCCGTCGTCCAACACGGGTCCTACTCCCCATTGGGTGTTGAAGCGACGAGAAAGGCGGCTCTAACCCCTTTACACTGTGATCCATGATCCAATCGCCTATCCAACTTCCCCGGTCACCGCTGAAATTCGATGCAGCCAGCGCCGGCTCCCTCGCGCCTAAAGAATTGAAGGAGCACGATCAGCAGCCCAACCCCAACGTGGATCGTAGCGGTATACGCGAAGCTATAGATAGTGTCGGGCGACCGATCGGCCAAGCGAATCTCGGCACGATCATCGTTGGATTCATCCTCATCTCCATGGGTGTCATGGCAATGTTTTTCACTATCACCCATGCAGTATTGCTCTTTGTCCTCTTCCCAGGCGCAGAGGGAACCGTCGGCGGGATACCGATAGCCAGCATTGTCATCGGGCTTGCCGCGCTGGTCTTTATCTTTATCGGGGTGATGCTTGTGCGGGGCCGCTGGGGCGCATCGACGAGGCTGCGCACCGCGTGGACGAATGGATGGATTGAGTACCGCCCCGCGTTGATCGGCGAGCTGACCTATAGGCGCCGCGTTGATTACGACGACAGTACCGACTTTTACTACACCGCCCCGGTTCTCATCCTGCAGCCAGACGGATCATTGACGAAAAGCATGACCGAGGAATTCATTGCTCCAAACCCGAACTGGCTGAAGCTGCGTGGCCGGCTGCTTGCCGACGGGCCCCTCGTCGCCACCGTGGACTTCAACCACAACAACGGATGGGGCGTGGTGGGTTACCGGGCAGATGCAGATAAACCGCAGCCAGAACTGCAGAATGGTCTGCGCAAAAAGAACATTGAAGCAGCACTGTCTTTTGCAGAGCGGAACTGGGTAAGAAGTTAGTGATAAGAATGTCTGACCACGCTTTAGCACCATTCGACTTCCCGGAACACCACTACTCCGAGAGGCTCATTCCCCGCACTCGGCGTTCTGTGTCCGCCCCGAACTTGAGATCAAGCACATCTAGTATTGTTCGCGCGATCGCCGCGGCTGGGCCACTCCCAGGCGGCGCCACACCTGAATGGCGAAGCCTACGGAACAACCTCATCGCGGCGGTAGTGGGCCTTGCTATCGCACTATCAGCCTTTATCGGCGAAGATATGTCTATTAGTTCCGGATGGCAGGGATTGGCCGTTGCGGTCTTTGTCCTCTTCCTCGCCGTGGCGGCCGGTCGAAACATTCGAGTAATTCGGAGCTCTACGTGGGGTGCTCGCCGTCTACGGACGGCGTCGGAAAATGGGTGGATCGAGTACTACCCCGCGCTGCTTAGTGAGATCTGGCAAACAGGTCGACACGTGCCGCACGCTGATCCCACCGAGTACTACTACAAGGCGAAAGTACGCATTTTCCTTCCAGATGGCACAGTTCAAGAAATCATCAGCGATGAGTTTGAGTCCCACACTTCTCCCCGCTCCTTCCGGGAGCAGGGTGTGGCCGTGGTACGGTTCCAAAGCCAAGCGATATTCAAGCACCCCACAGGGTGGTATATCGCGGCCCACCTGTCCACAAAGCCACTTCGTTATGCGAGCCTCCATCACCAACTGAGCAGAGAGCAAGTTATCGCAGCGCTTGACGCGGCGGCATCCGCTCGATTTTAGATATCCTTCACGCTGCCATCGCCATCGATGAACTCTAGCGGCGAGGCTGGGAAGCTTTCGCGGCCGGCGACCTCGGTGACCACCTCAGCGACAAGCTCTCGGGAGGTTGTCAGCTTACCGGTGCGCTCTGCGTCCTTATCTAGCACGGTGATGCCGCGCGAAGGCTCCTCCGTCAGGGCTGCCGGGCCAAGGATGAGGTAATTGAGGTCGGTGGAATTGAGCTTGTTGTCCACCTCCTTCTTCGACTCCACGTAGGCGTACCACTTCTCATCCGCAGGATCGGTCGTGTTCTCCGTGGCACCCATGTAGGAAATCGTGATGTAGGCGGGAGTGTTCTTGCCCTCGGCAGAAAGCTTTTCCAGACCCGCAATAGATGCCAGCGCCGCATCACGGTCGACCGCCCACGTCACCTCCGCACCAGCACGGCCACCATTTCCGGCGCCCCACACGACGACGTCATACTCGCTCAAAAGTGCAGCCCAGTCCTCAACAGAAAGCTCGGTGAGATCGCGAACCACCGCGGCGGCACCGAGGGCCTCAATATCAGAGACCTGGTCCGGGTTGCGGATGAGGGAATGGACGGTGAGGTTGGCGTCGACAAGCTTGGGCGCCGCCAAAAGCCCAACCTTGCCGTGGCCGCCGATGTACAGAACCTTCTTGCGCGTAGTTGTTGTCGTATCAGTCATGTGCGCCACCGTACGCGCCGGCTCGCTATCCTGCATGACCCCAGGGCAGCATGAAAAACCCACGGGCTACAATCAAATTATGATCGCCATCATGACTGTTACCGGTGTTGATAACACCGGAATTATCTCTGCCGTTTCCACCGCCCTCGCTGAGCTCAAGATCAACATCGTTGACGTCTCGCAGACCCTCATGTCTGGGTACTTCACGATGATCCTGCGCGTCGAATTCGATGAGAATGAAGTCAGCATCCAGCAGATTCAGGAGCGGATGAACACCGTCGGTGAGTCCATCAAGCAATCCATTCGTGTGCAGTCGGAAGCACTGTTCACCGCCATGAATGAAATTTAGGAGCGAGAATCAGTCATGCTTAATCGCTTCAACACCGTCAGTATTCTCGACACCATCGAGATGATCGAGAAATACCGCCTCGATATCCGCACCGTCACCATGGGGATCTCGCTGCTCGGCTGCACGCGCTCCACCATGGAAGCTACCGCAGAGGCCGTTTATGATCGCGTGACCACCCGGGCGGCTCAGCTCGTGGAAGTCTGCGAAGGGATCGAGGCCGAGCTCGGCATCCCGATCGTCAACAAACGTATTTCCGTCACTCCGATCTCACTTATCGTGGCTGGCGTAGAAGGAAACCCCGTCGACGTCGCCCGTGCACTGGATCGCGCCGCTGAGACGACAGGTGTTAACTTCGTCGGCGGCTACTCCGCATTGGTTGAAAAGGGTGCCACCACTGCGGAGAAGACACTCATCCGCTCTATCCCGGAAGCGCTGGCTGAGACCAACCTGGTGTGTTCCTCGGTGAATATCGCATCCTCGCGCGCCGGCATCAACATGAACGCCGCAGCGCAGATGGGACGCATCATCAAGGAAGCTGCCGAACTCACCAAGGACCGCAGCGCCATCGGCTGTGCGAAGCTCGTGATCTTCTCCAACTCCGTGGGCGATAACCCCTTCATGGCCGGTGCCTTCCACGGTATCGAGGAACCGGACTGCGTTGTCTCCGTCGGTGTGTCTGGGCCGGGTGTTGTCGACCGTGCTCTCGGATCCCTGGAGGGCGCCACCCTTAATGAAGTCGCCGAGGAGGTCAAGAAGGCCGCCTTCAAGGTCACGCGTGCCGGACAGCTCGTTGGTTCGATGGCCTCGGAGCGCCTCGGGGTACCCTTTGGCATCATTGACCTCTCCCTAGCTCCCACTGCCGAGCTGGGAGATTCCGTCGCGCACATCCTGGAGCACATGGGTCTGGATCAGGTGGGCACGCACGGAACGACGGCAGCCCTCGCACTGCTTAACGACGCCGTCAAGAAGGGCGGCATGATGGCCTGCTCCCGCGTGGGCGGTCTGTCTGGTTCCTTCATCCCGGTTTCGGAAGACAAGGGCATGATCGATGCGGTGCGCACCGGCGCTATTTCCATCGACAAGCTGGAGGCCATGACCTCCATCTGCTCGGTGGGCTTGGACATGATCGCCATTCCGGGCGATACTTCTGCGGAAACTATTGCCGGCATGATCGCTGATGAAGCCGCCATCGGCGTGATGAATCATAAGACGACCGCCGTGCGCGTTATCCCCGCCCCGGGAACCAAAGCTGGCGATGAGGTCAATTTCGGCGGCTTGCTCGGCTATGCTCCGGTCATTCCGGTCAATGAGGTGGGCAACTCCACCTTCATCAACCGCGGTGGCTTCATCCCGGCGCCGGTGCACGGCTTCCGAAACTAAGACCTCAGCAACTCGGATTAGTTTTCACCAAGCACTTGACCCTCACACCATGTGAGGGTTTAGCTTTGTCCTATGAAGATATCGGACGTCGCCGCGGTCGCTGGATGCTCAGTTCGTTCTGTACGACATTTACACGAGACGGGCGCGGTTCCTGAACCCGCCCGCACCAGCGGGAACTACCGCGACTATTCTGTTTCTGACTTGGCTTCGGTGCTGCGCGCGCGGGCGCTGATCGACGCCGGTGTCCCCGTCGCCGACGTAAATCTGCCGGATGCTATCGATCGTTCATTTGGCGTGCTCGACGAGCGCATCGCTCGGCTCAAGAACCAACGTGAACGCTTACGCGCCCTTGCCCAAGCACCCAACGGGACTCCACGAGACATCCGCGAATCACTCAAAGAGGCGATCCATGATCCCGCGATGCTGCAGCTCGAGCTTGATTCTTGGGATCTGATGGCGCTGTGTGGTGTCGCGACGGAAGGAACCTGGCAACAATTGCGCGAGAACCTTGAAGATGCCGAATGTTTGAGAGTTCTCCGCGAGGTTGAATCGCTATGGCGAAAACTGGGTGCATTGTCCCCGAATGATCGCGAGGTCACGGTAATCGTCGCCAAGCTGCAGCATTTAGGCGAACGTGGCCTCATGCGGGGAATCTATCCTACGTTGCGCCCAGGTAAGGTCCCGCTGAGTGCCACCGATGCACCGACTACCGGTGCACAGGGCAGAGCGCTCGCGGTACTGGCGGGAGCGCCACATGGATAGGATAAGGAGATTCCTCGGAAAACATCCTGGATTCCGATTGGCAAGGTATGAACTTAGCCTCTACCGCGATTTGTGGCTTTGGATACGCGGCGAGACTTTGCTCCCCGCTGGTGCTCAGGCACTTCCCCACCCTCCGGGCAGGCTGCAAATGCTTGGGTTTGTCACCGCGGTGTTGGTGGTTGAAATGGTAGTCGTCCACCTGATTCTCCCCGCAGGTGCGGTTCGGGTTGTGGCGCTACTACTGTCGCTGTGGGCCATCATTTTCGTGTGGGGGTTGATTGCCGCTGAGCGCATTCGCCCCAGTTATATCTCCGACGATGCTACCGTTCTGCGGCGCGGAAGAACTGTCTTCGCTGAGATACCAACTGCCATTGTGCAGCACAAGAGCGTTGACCGCAGTTTTGCCTCAGCGGTTGAAATACGCGATGGCGAGCTGACAGTAGGCGGCCCCGCAGGCACGGACGCCCTCCTGCAGCTGAGCTCGCCTGTTATGGCCACCCCGGATCGCTATCCTTGGCAGCGGCCCCAGCCGATGGAGGTTGATAGGGTGCGCTTCTTCAGTGCTGCGCGCGAACATTAAATGGCGCTTTCACTGGTGGAAAGAGACTACCTATGCGCCGGCGTTGCGGAGTTTGTCTTCGAGTTCCGCTATTAACGGTAGTGCTAGTTGCGCGCGGTCAACGTCGATTCCCCATTTCTCGGGTTCACTACGCACCATGTGCGCTGTGGCAGTGAGAAAGCGGGCGAAGTTTTCCACTACCGCGCGGTTACCATTGCGTACTCCCTCGTTGAGGACTGTATTGCTCAGGCGCTCAGTCCATATTTCTAGAATGTGCGGCGAGGTGCTCTTAGCAATCGTCGTGCACGCAGCACGCGCCAAGCGTTCTGCCTCATCGTCGTGCCACACTCCCCCTGGGACGCGCAGGCGGCAAGAAATAATTGCCGCGCCTTCCACGGCAGGAATCATCCCCATGCGCACGCAGGTTTCCACGTAGTCCGCGCCGTAGCCGACCGCCATGACGTGTCCGACGTCCTTGACTATGCCACGCGTGTCTTCTTCAGTGACGTACCATGCGCGGAAGGTGAGATAGTCCTCGTAATGAAAGTGGCCAGACTCAGCGAGGACAGTGAGTAAACGCGCGGCCATGACCTTGGTCCACACCTTGTCCGTGCGCAGGTAACCGGTGAGGCGATCCCGAACCTGGTCGATGTGGCCATCCCACTGACCTGACTCAATACCTTCCTTAAGCTCGGCAAAGGCCCAGTCCACACGGACTTCAGGCCGCTTGCTCACTAAACCGGTAAGCAGTGGTTCAATGACAGAATCGAGGGTATCGGTGTGGCTCATGGCTTCAGTCCTCTCCTGCTGCAGCATGGCTGGGGTCGTAGCGCTACTAGACCCTGTGCGTGGGAAGCCGGAAGGACCCAAGAAAAGAGCCTTGAGCGGTGCGTGAGTGTGCCCCCGATTCTAGCGCACTATAGGTTTTATGGAAGGCCACGAAGTATCACGGTGACCAGAAGAACAAAGAGCGCTGCCGTTGCTGCAACCGGAGTAAGGAACTAGCCCCTAGGCCAATTCAACGATCTCCATGTATTCGTCGTTCCACAGATCCTCGTCGCCGTCAGGCATGATGATGACACGCTCTGGGTTGAGGGCCTTTACCGCGCCTGGGTCGTGGGTTACCAGAACTACGGCACCGGTATAAGTACCGAGCGCATCGAGAACCTGCTCGCGGGACTGGGGGTCGAGGTTGTTCGTGGGCTCGTCGAGAAGCAGCACATTTGCGCGCGAGGACACGAGCGTGGCCAAGGAAAGACGCGTCTTTTCACCGCCGGAGAGCGTGCCGGCGGGCTGCTCCAGCTTATCCCCGGAGAACATAAAGGCACCGAGCAGACCGCGCAAATCCTGCTGGCCTGCATCGGGGCAAGCCTCGATGGTGTTTTCCCACACGGTCTTGTCTGGGTCGATGTTGTCGTGTTCCTGGGCAAAGTAGCCGATGCGCAAACCATGGCCGGAGACAATACCGCCCT
This sequence comes from Corynebacterium sp. HMSC065D07, assembly GCF_001810695.1. Lineage (NCBI taxonomy): Bacteria > Bacillati > Actinomycetota > Actinomycetes > Mycobacteriales > Corynebacteriaceae > Corynebacterium > Corynebacterium sp. HMSC065D07. Next base: position 75,674 of record NZ_KV802428.1, on the reverse strand, counting down.
CACCGTCGGTGCGCTCCACGCCCGCTAGAAGCTTGAGCAGGGTCGTCTTTCCGGCACCGTTATAGCCCAGCACGACGACGCGCGAGCCCTTATCAATGGCCAAGTCCACGCCCGCGAAGACTTCAAGCGAGCCATACATCTTGGTCAGGCCCTTCGCGTTCATCGGGGTCTTACCGCAGGGAGCCGGCTCCGGGAACTTGATGTGGGCAACCTTGTCGGCCACACGCACGTCATCGAGCTCGTTCATCATGCGCTCAGCGCGGTGCAGCATCTGCTTAGCTGCTGCGGCCTTCGTCGCCTTAGCGCCGAGCTTTGCGGCCTGCTTGTGCAGGGCGGCCGCCTTCTTCTCCGCGTTGGCGCGCTCACGGCGGCGGCGGGCCTCATCGGTCGCACGGGCATCGAGATACTTTTTAAAGCCCATGTTGTAGACATCCGCCTCGGCGCGCACGGCGTCGAGGAACCAGACCTTGTTGCAGACGGCCTCGAGCAGGTCCACGTCGTGCGAGATCATGATGAGCCCGCCCTCATGCTTCGACAGGAAGCCGCGCAACCAGGTGATGGAATCTGCGTCGAGGTGGTTCGTGGGCTCGTCGAGAAGCAGCGTGGTCTGGGACTTGCCGGAGCCTGCCGACGCCGCGAAAAGAATCTGCGCCAGCTCCACGCGGCGGCGCTGGCCACCGGAGAGCGTCTTGAGCTGCTGATCCAAGACGCGCTGCGGGAGGCCAAGGTTGTCACAGATCTGTGCGCACTCGGAATCCGCCTCGTAGCCGCCGAGGGAATGGTACTCCTCTTCCAAGCGCGAGAACTTGCGGATGGCCTTATCGCGGAACTTGTCGTCCGTTGCCGTCTCCATGAGTTCCTGCTGCTTGGCCATGCGCCGCTTGATCTCATCGAGACCACGGGCCGAGAGCACGCGTTCGCGCGCGGTCTGTTCGATGTTGCCCTCGCGGGAATCCTGCGGCAGGTAACCAATGGGGCCAGAGCGCGTTACCGAACCGCCATAAGGCTCGGTCTCCCCCGCCAAAATGCGCATCGTCGTGGTCTTTCCTGCGCCGTTGCGGCCGACCAGCCCGATGCGGTCACCCGGCTGTACGCGGAGGTGCTGGCCGGGGGCGTCGAGAAGCGTGCGTGCGCCCACGCGCACCTCGAAATCATTGGTCACAATCACGTCGAAACAGTCTAGCAACCAGGGCAGTTAAACCCGAACCAGCGGCAGGGCGCTGATCGACGTAAAGCTAACGGTACGGAGGATAAGTCATCTGGAAATTCGTGGCCCGGATTCGGCGCGCTTGACCTATACAAGATGAAAGATGTGCCTACATTGACATCATGAGTACATCAGCCACATCGAAACCGCCATTAATCCTCGCGATTACCGCCTGCCCAACTGGTATTGCGCATACCTACATGGCGGCTGAAAACCTCGAGGCCGCTGCCGCGGAACTTGGATACCGGATCAAAGTTGAGACCCACGGCTCAATCGGTGTCGAAGGCACCTTTAGCGCTAAGGACATCGAAGAAGCCGATGCCATCGTAATTGGCGCCGACACTGTGATTGCCAAGGATCGTTTCCGCGGCAAGCGCTTGGCAGCAACGGGCGTCGATGAAGCTATTAAGCACCCAAAGGAGCTCCTCCGCCGTTCGCTGTCCGCGTCGAAATGGGAAGAAAAGTTTTCTGCCGAAGAGCCGAAGGGATCTCAGCGCGAGGACAGCTCCGGCAGTGCCCATGGCGCGCGCGCCGTGGGACAGACCCTCTATAAAGCGCTGATGAACGGTGTATCCCACATGATCCCGTTCGTGGTGACCGGCGGTCTCCTCATCGCAGTAGCACTGTCAATTGGAGGAACCCCGACGCCCGAAGGCTTGGCAATTCCCGAGGATTCCTTCTGGAATACGCTGAACGAGCTGGGTGGTTTGGCCTTTTCGCTCATGGTGCCGATTCTTTCCGGCTATATCGCAGTGGGCATTGCGGACCGTCCTGGGTTGGCGCCTGGTCTGATTACTGGCCTCATCGCTACGACTGGATCACTCTACGGATCTGAAGCAGGTGCCGGGTTCTTGGGAGGTATCGTCACCGGCATCCTGTCCGGCTATGTGGCGCTCGGGATCAAGAAGATTCCGGTGAACAAATACATCGCCCCGATTTGGCCGATCATCGTTATCCCGATTTTCACCACCCTCATTGTGGGTCTTATCTTCATTTACCTGGTCGGCTCACCGATAGCTGGCGCATTTGAAGCCATGACCGAGTACCTCGCAGGAATGCAAGGCTCCTCTGTCGTTGTGCTTGGCCTCGTTATCGGCGCGATGATCGCGTTTGACATGGGCGGCCCCTTCAACAAGACAGCGTTCCTCTTTGGTGGAGGCATGATTGCCGCTGGTAATGCAGCCCCTATGGGAATGGCCGCTACCGCTATCGCTGTACCGCCATTGGCGGTAGGCGCTGCCACCCTTGCCCGCCGTGCCTGGTTTAATAAGGCCGAAAAAGACGCCGGTATCGCCGCGCTTTTCATGGGGCTATTCGGCATTACGGAAGGCGCAATTCCCCTTGCCGCTGCACGCCCTCTGCAGGTCATTCCGGCGAACGTCATCGGCGGTGCGGTTGCCGGTGGCCTAGCAGGCGCATTCGGAGTTAAAGACCATGTCATGCACGGCGGCCCCATCGTCGCAGTGCTCGGTGCTGTCGACAACGTCGTGGGCTTCTTCGTGGCATTGCTTATTGGCGTTGTCGTCTGTGCATCAGTCATGCTCCTCTTAATCGCACTTACTCAGCATAAGAAAACGACAGAGAAGAATGAGAGCAAGAGCGACCAGGGCGCTGCGGACAAAGCTTCAGCAAACGCGGCGGAAAGCTCGCATCTGGGACAACCACTGCTGTCTATCGAAACGGTGAGCCTCGACCACAGTCTGGGCAGTACTCGCGACGAAACCATCGAAGCACTAGTGCGGCTAGTTTCTCCTCGCTTTGCTGATCCTTCTGCGGTGCTCACAGCGGCTCTTGAGCGCGAGACGAAGCACTCTACCGGCGTGGGCCATGGCGTGGCGATCCCGCATGCCCGTTCAGCTGGCGTGAAGGTTCCTACCTTGGCTTTTGCACGTCTTCCCGAAGCAATCACGTGGGCACAGGGTGAGGAGCCCACAACGATGGTGTTCCTCATTGCCGTGCCAGACGACGCCGGCAAGCAACACCTCAAGCTGCTTTCCAAGCTGGCACGGGCAATCATGAAGGAGGACTTCCGCGTTCGCCTTCAGTCCGCGGCAACCCAAGAAGAAGCCGTCGATATCATCTCCTCGGCGCTGGATCCGGCGTCCTTGCCCACTGTGGGGCAGCGAAACGATTAGACCGCGAAGCCGAGGGCCTGGAGCATCTCGCGGCCCTCTTCGGTGATCATGTTCGGGCCCCACGGCGGCATCCACACCCAGTTGAGCTGGACGGCGTCGGCAAGCTTGTTGCCCACGACGACGTCGTCGATCTGCTCACCGATGACGTCAGTCAGCGGGCACGCAGGGGACGTCAGCGTCATGTTGATGACGCAGGTGTTCTTACCGTCAATGTCCTCGAGCCAGAGGTCGTAGACCAGGCCCAAGTCAACAACGTTGATGCCCAGCTCCGGATCGATGACGTCCCGGAGGTATTCGGTGATGTCGAATGCCTTGGCAATCTGCTCTTCGGTCTGTTCAGGCTTTACTCCGCCGCCGGCGAAGGAGGCGTTCTCGTCCTGATACGGGTCGGTCGGCTGGCTATCGTTAGTGGTATCCGCCATCTACTTCTCCAATTCAGTCAGCGCCTGCGCGGTGGCAGCCTGGAAGGCCTTCCACCCCAGCAGCGCGCACTTAACACGGGCAGGGAACTTGGCCACGCCGGCAAAAGCGACGCCATCCCCAATGATCTCGTCGTCTCCCTCAATTTCGCCGCGGGAAGTCACCATGCGGTCAAACTCCTCGAGCTTGGCGTTGGCCTCCTCCAACGGGATGCCTACGATTTCTTCCGCCATGACGGAGGTCGAAGCCTGCGAGATGGAGCAGCCTTCAGCGTCGTAGGACACGTCCTCCACAGTTTTGCCGTCGGCCGACAGCTTCACGCGCAGCGTGATCTCATCGCCGCACGAGGGGTTAACGTGGTGAACCTCAGCCTGGCCATCGCGCAGGCCGGAGAATTTCGGGTTCTTATAGTGGTCCAGGATCACATCCTGGTACATGGAATCTAGGTTCATTCGCTCACTCCAAAGAAAGCACGGGCAGCCCGCACCGCCTCTACGAGGGCGTCGACCTCGTCCTCAGTGTTGTACAGGTAAAAGCTAGCGCGTGCGGTCGAATTAGCCTTGCACGCGCGGTGCAGTGGCCACGCGCAGTGGTGACCAGTTCGGATGGACACTCCATGAGCATCAAGCACCTGGCCCAAATCATGCGGGTGGATGCCCTCCACGATGAAGGAGACCGCTCCCCCGCGATCCTCGGTGTTTTTGGGGCCGATGATGCGTAGACCAGGAATCTCGGAAAGCTTGTCCAAAGCCAATGCGGTGAGCTTCTGCTCGTGGGCGTGGATGGCCTCCATGCCCACTTCGCTCAAAAACTTCACCGCGGCCCCCAGACCAACGACCTGGCTGGTCATCTGAGTTCCGGCCTCGAAGCGAGTCGGCGGCTCGGCAAAGGTCGAGCCCTCCATCTTGACCACCTCGATCATGGAACCGCCAGTAAGGAAGGGCGGCAGCTGTGCCAGCAGCTCCGCCTTGCCGTAGAGCACACCGACGCCGGTCGGGCCGCACATCTTGTGCCCAGAGAACGCGGCGAAGTCCACGTCGAGAGCGTGGAAGTCCACCGGCATGTGCGGAACGGACTGGCACGCGTCCAGAACCACCATGGCGCCTACAGCGCGGGCACGGCGCACCAGTTCCTCAACGGGGGCCACGGCTCCCGTCACGTTGGACTGGTGGGTAAAAGCCACGACCTTGACGGAGTCATCGAGCTCGAGCGAATCGAGATCAATGCGGCCGTCCTCAGTCATGGAGTACCACTTCAGCGTCGCACCAGTGCGCTGGCACAGCTCCTGCCACGGAACCAAGTTCGCATGGTGCTCCAATTCGGTGACGACGACGGTATCGCCCTCGCCGACATAAAGCTGCCCCGCGCGCTCATCGCTAAGCACGTAGGCAACTTCATTCAACGCCTCAGTGGCGTTCTTGGTGAAGGAAATCTCATCGCGGTCCGCGCCAACGAAAGCGGCAATGGCCTGGCGGGCGGACTCATACGCGTCATCGGCTTCCTCCGCCAACTGGTAGGAGCCGCGGTGCACCGGCGCATTGGTGCCGAGTACGAACTCCTCCTCGGCCTTCCACACTGGGAGGGGACGTTGCGAGGTCGCACCCGAATCCAGGTACACCAGTGGCTTACCGTCGCGCACGGTGCGCGAGAGGATGGGGAACTGCTCCCTGATCGCATTAACGTCTAGTTCAGACATAGGTCCTTGTGCTCGGTTCTTTATCGATTGCGTACGTGGTGTGTGCAGCCTGATGAGTTCTACTTGAGGAACTGCTCGTAGCCGTCCGCCTCAAGCTGATCAGCCAGCTCGGCGCCACCGGTCTTGATGACGTGTCCGTCTGCGAAGACGTGGACAAAGTCCGGGACGACGTAGTTAAGGATGCGCTTGTAGTGCGTGATGAGGAGGATGCCACCCTTGGTTTCTTCCTGGTAGCGGTTAATACCCTCGGAAACCACGCGCAGGGCGTCGACGTCCAGGCCGGAGTCGGTCTCATCCATGACTGCGAACTTCGGCTTCAGGATGTCCAGCTGCATGACCTCGTGGCGCTTCTTCTCACCGCCGGAAAAACCTTCGTTCACGGAACGGTGGGCGAAGGACTTGTCGATGGAGAGCTTCTCACGAGCTTCTGTGAGCTCCTTGTTCCACTCGCGCAGCTTCGGGGCCTCGCCACGAATAGCAGTCACGGCAGAGCGCATGAACTGCGACATCTTCACGCCCGGCACCTCGGTCGGGTACTGCATGGCGAGGAAGAGGCCAGCGCGGGCGCGCTCATCAACTTCCATCTCGAGGATGTTTTCGCCGTCGAGGAGCACCTCGCCCTCAGTAACCTCGTACTTGGGGTGGCCGGCAATGACGTAGGACAGGGTGGACTTGCCGGAGCCATTGGGCCCCATGACGGCATGGGTCTCACCGGAGTTGATGGTCAGGTTGACGCCCTTGAGGATCTCCTTCGGCTCGCCGTCCTCCTCGTTGGGGAGCACCTGCGCGTGGAGATTCTTAATTTCCAGAGTAGACATTGAGTTGGTACCTGCTTTCGGGGAGTTTTAAGCGTTGATCTTGGCGAGCTCGTCGACGACGCGGGATTCCAGTTCCTCGCGCAGGGACTCGACCGGGATGCGTGAGATGACTTCGGAGAAGAAGCCGCGGATGATGAGGCGGCGTGCCTCGGCGGCCGGAATGCCGCGGGACATGAGGTAGAACAGCTCGAGGTCATCGAAGCGGCCCACAGTTGCGGCATGGCCGGCGCCGACGATCTCACCGGTCTGGATCTCCAGGTTCGGGATGGCGTCTGCACGTGCGCCCTCGGTGAGAATCAGGTTGTTGTTCGTCTCATAGGTGTCCGTGTTGTTCGCGTTCTTGCGGATGAGCACGTCACCGACCCAGCAGGTGCGGGCCTCCGGGGTGCGGGAAGCGGAGCCAGCCTCGGCCTTCTGCGCGGCCGTAGCGCCCTGCAGCGCGCCCTTGTAGAAAACGCGGGAGCGGCAGTTCGGCACATCGTGGTCCACCAGCAGACGGTTCTCGAAGTATTGGCCGGCGTCGGCGAAGTAGACGCCCAGCAGCTCGGCATCGCCGCCCGGGGCGTCGAAAACCACGCGTGGAACGAGGCGCACAATCTCGCCGCCGAAGATGGCGGTGTTGTGGCGCAGGACGGCGTCGCGGCCCACCTTCGCAATCTGATGGGAAAGGTGGACGGCGTCATCTTCCCAATCGGCGTCAACGACGACGGTGACGTGGGCGCCGTCGCCCAACACGAACTCAACATTGTCCGCGTGGGTGCCGGAGCCGACGTACTTCAGCACGATGGTGGCTTCGGCGTGGTGTCCCACGTGGATGGAGGTCGCACCAAAGGAGGTCACGCCCTCACCAGCACCGGTAATGGTGATCTCCACCGGCTGGTCCAACTGTGCCTCAGCGTCCACAGTGACAACCTGTGCTTCCGGCATGGAAGTCCAGGCCTGTGCGGCAACACGGTCAGCAGGGGCGCCAGCGGTGCCAAGGCGGGCGTCGTCAGGCGCGACGGTTTCGGAGGTTACGCCTTCCGGAGCGGTGACGTCGATCTTCTGTGCGGTCGCCGGCGCAAACTCACCGTTGTGCAGGCCCCGCAGGTTACGCAGGGCGATAAAGCGCCACACCTCATCGCGGCCATGCGGGACCGGGAAGTCCTCCACATTGAATGACGTGAACTGGTCACCCTTGGTGACGTCAGCAGGATTAAATTCGTTGGAAGCTACCACTTAGCCCACCGATCCTTCCATCTGCAGCTCGATAAGACGGTTGAGCTCCAATGCGTATTCCATGGGGAGCTCCTTTGCAATCGGCTCAACGAAGCCGCGCACGATCATCGCCATGGCCTCTTCCTCGGCGATACCGCGGGACATGAGGTAGAACAACTGCTCCTCAGAAACCTGCGAGACGGTTGCTTCGTGGCCCAAGGTGACGTGGTCGTTGCGGATATCGTTGTACGGATACGTATCCGAACGCGAGTTGTTGTCCACCAGCAGCGCGTCACACTCGACGTTGGCCGTGGAGTTGGCAGCGTTGGCGTTGACCTGCACCAAACCACGGTAAGCGGCGCGGCCACCATTGCGGGCCACCGATTTGGACACAATGTTGGAGGAGGTGTTCGGCGCCATGTGGACCATCTTGGAGCCGGTGTCCTGCACCTGGTTGTCCGCAGCGAAAGCCAGGGACAGAACCTCGCCCTTAGCGTGCTCGCCGGTCAGCCAGCAGGAGGGGTACTTCATGGTGACCTTGGAACCGATGTTGCCATCGACCCATTCCATGGTGCCGCCCTCTTCCACCTTGGCGCGCTGGGTCACCAAGTTATAGACGTTGGTGGACCAGTTCTGAATGGTGGTATAACGGCAGCGGCCGCCCTTCTTCACGACGATCTCGATGACACCGGTGTGCAGTGAGTCCGAGTTGTAGATCGGAGCGGTGCAGCCCTCGATGTAGTGGACGTAGGCGTCCTCTTCCACGATGATGAGGGTGCGCTCGAACTGGCCCATGTTCTCCGTGTTGATGCGGAAGTAAGCCTGCAACGGGATGTCCACGTGGACGCCCTTCGGCACATAGACGAAGGAGCCACCAGACCAGCAGGCATTGTTCAGTGCGGAGAACTTATTGTCACCGGCCGGGATGACCGTGCCGAAGTACTCCTGGAGGATCTCCGGGTACTCGCGCACAGCAGTATCGGTATCGACGAAGATAACGCCCTGGGCTTCGAGGTCCTCACGAATCTTGTGGTAGACCACCTCGGACTCGTACTGGGCGGCAACACCGGAGACTAGACGCTTCTTCTCGGCATCCGGGATACCCAGCTTGTCGTAGGTCTCCTTAATATCTGACGGCAGGTCATCCCAGGTTTGGGCCTGCTTCTCAGTGGAGCGGACAAAGTACTTAATGTTGTCAAAGTCGATGTCGGAGAGATCCGGGCCCCACGTAGGCACCGGCTTCTTGTTGAAAACGCGCAGTGCCTTGAGTCGGGACTCAAGCATCCATTCCGGCTCGTTCTTCTTCTCCGAGATATCGCGGACGACGTCTTCGCTCAAACCTCGGTGTGCTGCCTGGCCGGCCGCGTCCGAATCGTGCCAGCCGTAGTCATATCCACCGATGGAGGAGATGATCTCATCATCGCTCATCTTGGTCTCAAGCCCTGGTGCTGGTTGTGCCTGTGTCAAAGCCCGCTCCTTTCTATGTTGATTAGTCTTTTTCCCGTTCCACCGCAGACGGCGGGACAGGTTTTAAGGGGATATTCGTGGTGCAGATTCCGTGGCCATCCGCGATGGAGGCCAAGGGCTGCACATGTTTGCCTAATAGCGCGGAGAAAACTTCTTGTTCAGCTTCACACAACTCCGGATGCTCAGCAGCCACATGGGCCACCGGGCAATGGTGCTGGCAAATCTGCACTCCATTTCCCACCGATGTCACCGTGGCCGCGTAGCCGTGTGCATCAAGCACAGCGGCCAGCTGGCGTGCCACCTCAGGTACGGATTCTTCCTCCTCTACCAAAGGAGTCACGTCTTCCACGAGCCGCTCGAAGCGGGCCTTGGCAAAGCGCCGGACCGCCTCGGGCCCACCCGCTTCCCGCAACGCGGTGAGTGCTTCCGCCGCCAGTTGGTCATAGGCGTGCCCGAATTGGGCACGGCCTTGATCCGTGAGGCGGAAGTGCTTGGCGGGGCGACCACGGCCTGCCGACTGCCCGGGACGGGCTGCTGGGCGGCGGTGTACAACCTCGGTGAGTCCTTCCTCCACCAAAATGTCTAAGTGCCGGCGTATGCCGGCTGCAGAGAGACCTAGGCGTTCACCTAAGTACGACGCCGTCACCGGGCCGTCCTTGAGAAGCAACAACATGACGTGGCGGCGAGTATCGCCCTCGGTCGAGCGAGTCTCCCTGGGTAACTCCTTCGTCACGGTGCACACCTCCTTGAGTGAATCATTCCCTGTTTAGACAACACTAGTGTTCCTTAATTCATTCCCAATTTCCACTCTTTCATTCGTGTCGCGGGCAGCTAGTTCCCGCTCACCACTGAGCCGCTAAGGTAGACAGTCATGAATATGGAACGCGACTACACCCGATCGGGGCGACTGCCCCGCGTCATCTGGGGCGTGCGCGATGAGCTTCCCCGCATGGGTGTTCCTGGTTCCCGTTCCGCGCTCCTTCACCAAGACTTCCCCGACTCCGCCGAGGGCGCAGATCACGCCGCGCTTGGCGACGCCCACCGCCGCACCATCTCCCAGCTGCGTACACTGTTCACGCTTCGCTGGCTCGGCACGATCGGCGCATTGCTCATTGCACTCGGCGGCCTGGGCGCCGGCGCGCTCCCAGTGGTGGGAAACCCGTATGAGTCCTTACCTTTCGGTTCACTCATGTCACGAATGCTGCAGTCCTCCTCCGCCATCGTGTTTATCGGTGTCGGTTTCATGGTGACCGCGTGGATTTGTATGGCCCCACTCGTGGGAGCACCACTGCGCCTGCGCAAGGCCGAACATAATCCAAAGCTAACGGGCGACGGGGAAGATACGAGGTTTAGCCACTCCCCCCGAGTGCTGACGCAAAGCCAGATGTGGCGAACCTGGCTGGGATGGGTACTTCCACTACTGGTCACCGCTCCCCTTTTCACCCAAGACATCTACTCCTACCTGGCCAACGGATCCATCGTGCTGCAAGGCCTCGATCCCTATTCCGCAGGCCCCGTGGAACTTTTGGGCGCAGATAATGACCTTGCCCGTTCGGTCCCTTTCATCTGGGCAAACTCCCCCTCCCCGTATGGCCCTGTGGCGTTAGGACTGGCCGCATTGGTCAGCTGGCTCACCCACGACTCCATCATCTGGGGCGTAGTCCTTCACCGAGTGTTTTCCCTCGTCGGCATCATCGCTGCTGGCTGGGCCATTTCACGTCTCGCCGCCCGCTGCCGCGTGGCCCCAGAGGCAGCACTCTGGCTCGGCATCCTCAACCCCTTGACCATCCTTCACCTGGTAGGAGGCATTCACAATGAATCCTTCATGCTTGGGCTGGCTCTCGTCGGAGTGGAATTGGGCCTTCGGGCTGTCAACGATTCCCACGCCGCCCGTTGGCGGGTATGGGCACTGTTCATCGCGTCTGGCGTCCTCATTTCGTGCGCCGGCATGGTGAAGGTTACTGGCTTCATTGGACTTGGGTTTGTCGGGATGGCGGCTGCTCGCGGGCTCGTCGACAAGCACGGTGTGCCCGCCGTCCGGGCGGTCCTTGGCGCCGGTTTTGCCCAGCTGCTTCTGCTCGCCGTCTCTATTGCGGCAGTCACGATAGTCACGGGTATCGATATTGGATGGATCTTTGGTCAAGGCGGCGCGGCTACGATCCGTTCCTGGCTCTCTGCGACGACCTCCGTGGGCGTCGGCGCCGGCTTCCTCGGGATGCTGTTGGGTTTGGGTGATCACACCGAGGCCATTCTCAGCGTCACCCGCACTGTCGGCGTCATCATTGCCGCCGGTTTTATGCTCCGCATGCTGTATGCGACCTTCCGCGGAGCCATCCACCCGGTGGGCGGACTCGGTGTGTCCACCTTCGCGCTCGTGGTTTTCTTCCCAGTCGTCCAGCCCTGGTACATCCTGTGGGCGGTGCTGCCGCTCGCGGCGTGGGCAAACCGGCGCTTCTTCCGTATGGCGGTAATGATTTACTCCGGGTTGATGAGCTTCATCGTCCTACCGCGCGGGCTAGGCCTGCCCCCAGGCACGGTCTTCGTTATCTACTTGGCCGCTGTGGTGACGTTCGTAGCACTGATCGCTGCGGGGTGGGTTGCGTTGCGTCGAGCGGGCGTGCGTGTCTTAAACTAACTGCCCGTGACTAGATCGGCTCTCATTCTAGAAAACGTCATAAAGACCTATGGCGACGTCAACGCGGTAAATGGGCTGAGCTTCCGCGCTAATTACGGCGAGATTCTATGTCTGCTTGGCCCCAATGGTGCGGGCAAGACAACCACCATCGAGATGTGTGAGGGATTTAAGAAACCCACCTCCGGCCACATTGAGGTTCTGGGGCTTGACCCTGCACGCAACCCTGACGCGGTGCGCGCCCGCATTGGCATCATGCTGCAGGGCGGAGGTTCTTATTCCGGAATCAAGGTTAAGGAGATGCTGCAACTTAGCGCCTCCTATAACGACAATCCCTTAGACCCGGAATGGCTACTGGATACCCTAGGGCTGCGGGCGGTGGAAAAGAATAGTTACCGCCGTTTGTCGGGCGGGCAGCAACAGCGGCTTTCTCTCGCCTTGGCCATCATTGGACGTCCAGAATTGATCTTCCTCGATGAACCCACGGCAGGTATGGACGCGCAATCGCGCCTTGCCGTGTGGGATCTCATCCGTGCCTTGCGTGCAGATGGCGTGACAGTCATCCTCACCACGCACCTCATGGATGAAGCGGAAGCACTCAGCGACCGCGTCGTCATTATTGATCACGGCCAGCTCGTCGCCAGCGGCACCGCAGCGTCGCTGACGAGTTCCGCTGATATCCCACAGGTGAGTTTTGAGACCGCGACTCCAGTGGACCTTGAGGCGCTGCGTAAGGCAGGCATCTCCGCCGACGCTACCCGCCCTCTCCACTACCGACTCGCCTCTTCGGTCAGCCCGGAGGTCATCGCAGAGCTCGCCACGTTCTTAGCCGCGCACGACGTTGTCCTCCGCAACCTGCAAACCTCGCACCGTAACCTCGAAGAGGTCTTCCTAGATCTCACCGGCCGCGAGATGCGCAGTTAGCCCGCATCTGACACCTACCACTTTGTTTGATCAAGGAGAAGCTCCATGAGCACCTTCGCACCCGGCACATTCAGCCCGAATCCGCAGCGCGTTGGCGTTGCCGCCATGGCCCGTGCCCAAGGGGCAATCGAGTCAAAGCTGATGCTGCGGCACGGCGAGCAACAGCTACTGAGCATCATCATTCCGCTCGCTATCCTGATCGGCGCCGCCAAGATGCAGGACAGTACGGGCCACGGCGTAGAGGAGATCTTCCCCATGGTCCTAGCCGTCGGCACTACATCCTCTGGGTTTACCGGCCAAGCTATTTCTCTGGCTTTCGACCGTCGCTATGGCGCGCTCAAACGAACGGGCGCATCAGGAGTTCCGGCTTGGGCCATCGTGGTGGGAAAGATCCTTGGCGTTCTTTCAATGGTGGTACTTCAGGTCCTTGTACTGGGCACAGCAGCTGCCATCCTCGGGCTGCGTATTACTGCCGGCGGTGCCGCCATCGGTGTGGTGGTGTTGGCGTTTGGTGTTGCCACATTTACAGCGCTCGGCTTGCTGCTCGGCGGGACCCTCAGCTCTGAGGCTGTCCTGGCGGTGTCCAACCTCATTTGGTTCATTCTGCTCGGCACCGTCGGCTGGGTGATGTATTCTCAGGGTCTGGGCGATAATGGGGTACTCACGCTCGTACCCACTGTGGCGATGGCCGGTGGGCTCGACATCGCTCTTAAAGGAGCGTTCCCTGTCTTTGAGATCCTCCTCCTCATCGGTTGGTCAGCGGTAGCGTCGTTTGCAGCGGTGCGTTGGTTCCGCTTCGAGGGCTAAAAGTGATTCTTCTCCCTTGCACGGCGTGACGCACATACTGATTTTGGTTCCGGAGCGGTGCCGAACGGTAGGCTGAGTACCCGTGAGTACTGCCAACATTTCTTCTCAACGCACCCCTGCGCCTGCTACAAATCCTGCAGGCCCCTCGCTGAAGACACAGCGCATTATCGCACTCGTCCTCTTAATCTGTCAGGCTGGCATTACAGTATCGGGTTCCATCGTCCGCGTGACCGGTTCCGGCCTTGGTTGCGTGACGTGGCCCAACTGCCACCCCGGTTCCCTCGTCCCCATTCAAGGCGCGGCCCCCATGCTGCACCAAGCCATTGAATTCGGTAACCGGCTTTTGACCTTTGTTGTTGCGGCGGCGGCCATCGCCAGCATCGTGGCCGTTCACAAGGCGCAGCGCCGCAAGGAGCTCAAGGTCTATGCTTGGGCGGGGCTCGCAGGTATCTTCGTGCAGGCACTCATTGGCGCCCTGTCGGTCGTGCTGAAGCTTTCTTGGTGGAGCGTGGCAATTCACTTCCTCCCCTCTATGGCCCTGGTGTGGATTGCGGCCATGCTGTTCTCCCGCATCAACGAACCCGATGACGGAACCCCTACTCGCCTCTTCCCTGCCGCCGTGCGCACCCTCGCGGTCGTTGCTGCGGTAGCGCTCTCCATCGTGCTGCTGACCGGTACCTTTGTCACCGGCTCCGGAACACACTCCGGCGACGCTGGCGTGGGCATGGAGGGACGCCTCGGAGTCGATACCTATGGCATGGCCGTCATCCACGCTATCTGCATGTACGTCTACTTGGCGCTGACCCTCATCGTGGTCTTCCTCCTTCACCGCACTGGTGCGCCCAAGGCGGCCAGGAAGGACGGCTGGGTGCTCATTGCCTGCATCGTCATCCAATGGGCTCTTGGCGTAACGCAGTTCTACCTGCACATTCCACGCTGGACAGTCCCCTTCCACGTGGGCATGTCCTCGGTGGTTACGGCCTTCACCGCCCTACTGTGGGCGCATGGACTGCGCCGCGTCCGCACCACTGAAATTGCTTCCTCCAGCGCTACTCAAATTGGTGTCGAAAGCAGCTCCGCAACCCAAAGCTAGGGCAACCCGGTAGGTGCTCACAGCGCCGTCTTCCCCACCACGCTAGGAGGAAGGCGGCGCTTTTGCTGCGCGGGGGCCGGGATCTCGTTTAGCCTAGACACCATGCATGCTATTCAGGTGACCACGACCGGAGGGCCTGAGGTCCTCACCTACGCCGAGGTAGATTCCCCCACGCCATCGCAGGAGCAGTTGCTTGTCGACGTCTCCGTGGCCGGCGTCAACTACATCGACACCTACTACCGCGAAGGCATCTACAACGCCTCTGTGCCTTTCATCCTCGGCCTCGAAGGCACCGGCCGGGTTGTGCACGATCCCCAGGGGGAGATCGCCCCGGGCACGATGGTTGCCTGGGATCACGCATTCGGTTCCTATGCCGAGCAGGTCTGTGTGCCGCGCGACCGCGTGGTGGCCGTCCCGGATGAGATCCCGTCCGCTGTCGCAGGGTCTATGCTCCTCCAAGGCATGACGGCACACTACCTCACTCACGGTGTATATCAGCTTGGGGAAGGCGCATCGTGCCTGATTACCGCCGGTGCGGGCGGCGTCGGCCTAGTCCTTACGCAGATGGCCAAGTCCCTCGGCGCCACCGTTTACTCAGTGGTCTCCACCGATGAGAAAGAAGAGCTGGCCTATAGCGCAGGTGCTGACTGTGTCTTCCGCTACAGCAGTGGCCTGGCCGAACAGGTACGCCGCCACAACGGTGGGCGTGGGGTTGACGTGGTTTACGACGGCGTCGGCAAGGCGACCTTCGGCGAGTCCCTCGAAGTCGTGCGCCCGCGCGGTACTGTGGCGCTCTTCGGCGCCGCATCGGGACCAGTCCCGCCCATGGATCCGCAGCTGCTGAATAAGCACGGCTCCATCTTCCTCACCCGCCCCTCACTCGGCGCCTGGACCTCCCAAGAAGGCGAGTTCCAGATGCGCGCTCAGGCCGTGGTGCAGGCGGTTATCGACGGCGAGCTTGACTTCCGCGTATCTGCAGAATATCCGCTTGCAGAAGCCGCTCAGGCCCACCGCGACCTCCAAGAGCGCAAGACCACCGGCTCAATTGTTTTGCGCGTGCGGGAGGAAGAATAGCTAGATAAACACTAGCTAATTAAAAGAGCGTGGCTGACCAACCCAGCATGCGCCCGATGGGCTCCCAACCCACGATGGCGTCGATGGACAGGCCGATGAAAAGAACTGACAGATAGTTGTTGGAGTAGATAAACAGGCGCATGGGCTTGACCTTTGCGCCCTTCTTTACTCCTTGGTGCAGGCGGATGGCCATCCACAGGAAGACCGCACCGGAAGCCACCGCGGCCACCAGATAGATCCACGAAGCGGCCGGGATGATGAGGAAGGTTACGATGACCGTTCCGATTGTGTACCAAACGATTTGGCGAGTTACTTCCACTTCTCCGGCAACAACGGGCAACATCGGTACCCCAGCCTTGCGGTAGTCCTCTTTGTACTTCATTGCGAGTGCCCACGTGTGTGGTGGGGTCCAGAAGAAAATGATGAGGAACAACACCACGGCCTGCCACCACTTATCGGGCTCCCCCGCGGGCGCGTTATCCCGAATCACTGCCCAGCCCACCATGGCGGGCATACAGCCAGCGAGACCGCCCCACACGATGTTCTGGGAATTCCGCATCTTGAGGAACTTCGTGTAGACGATGACGTAGAAAAAGTTGGTCAACAGCACGAAGAACGCGGCCAGCCAAGAATGCGCCAGCACGCCCAGCCAAAAGACGGACAGCGCCAGCATGACCCAGGCGAAGGCAGCGGCATTGCGGCGCGCAATGGTCTTGCGCACCAGCGGGCGAGCGCGCGTACGTTGCATCTTCTGATCGATTTCATAGTCCACAACGTTGTTGAACGTGTGGGCTGCTGCGGCACCCATCCAGCCACCAAAGATGGTGGATAAGATGAGCCAGAAATTCGACGACACCGCCTCGAATCCACGCTGGGCCTGGAGCATAGCCGGGATTGCTGCCACGAGGAGGAGCTCAATGATCCTCGGTTTCGTTAGCGCAAAATAGGCCTTGATGGTCTCCAAGGAACAGTCCTCCGTAAATCCGGCACGTGGGTGAATGGCTTATTGGTCTGAAGTAGTGGTCGTCTGCTCGTGCTAGAAAGTTCCCAAGGACGTCTAGAACACATCCTGAAAACCTCGTGGCGAGAATCCAGATCATTCTCCGGAGAAAACTCGCCGGCCACTGGCCGATAGCAGGGAGCAACGGCGTCAACCATGCCAGATTACCGTCCGAAACCTGGTTTCTATAATCCCCCGCCGAGGATCGAAAAACCTTTACACTGATAAACGGTATATCTGTTTCCAGAAGCGAAGTGAGGTTTTCGCCGTGTCGCACGATAAGTTGTCCCCGGAACTGCAGGCTATGGTCCAGCGCCGCTACCCTTCGGACTGGAGTGACCTCGATACCCGCGCCGTGGATACTGTGCGCGTGCTAGCTGCCGACGCAGTCCAAAACTGCGGCTCCGGCCACCCGGGTACCGCTATGTCCCTGGCCCCGTTGGCCTACACGCTCTACCAACGCGTGCTAAACCACGATCCAGCAGACGCCCACTGGGCCGGGCGCGACCGCTTCGTCCTTTCCGTCGGACACTCGTCCCTGACGCAATACATTCAGCTCTTCCTCGGTGGCTTCGGCCTCGAGATGGAGGACCTCAAGTCCTTGCGCACCTGGGGTTCCAAGACGCCCGGCCACCCGGAGGTGCACCACACCGACGGCGTAGAAATCACTACCGGCCCGCTGGGCCAGGGCCTGGCCTCCGCGGTTGGTATGGCAATGGCCGCGCGCAAGGAGCGCGGATTGTTCGACGCCTCCGCCCCAGCGGGCGAGTCTCCCTTCGATCACTTCATCTACGTCATCGCCTCGGACGGTGACCTGCAGGAGGGCGTGACTGCTGAGGCTTCGTCCCTGGCGGGTACGCAGAAGCTGGGGAACCTCATCGTCTTCTGGGACGACAACCGCATCTCCATTGAGGACGACACCAACATTGCCTTCAATGAGGATGTGGCCAAGCGCTACGAGGCCTACGGCTGGCATGTGCAGACCGTCGAATCCGGCGAGGACGTTGAAGCCATCGAGGCAGCCGCCGCCGCTGCCCGCGCCGAGACCTCTCGGCCTTCCTTCATCCGTGTGAAGACGGTCATCGGCTACCCGGCACCGAACAAGATGAACACCGGTGGCGTCCACGGCGCCGCCCTCGGTGAGGATGAAGTCGCCGCCACCAAGGAAATCCTCGGGTTCGATCCCACACAGTCCTTCCACATCGACGAGGAAGTCCTCGCTCACACCCGTGAGCTGACTGCCCGCGGTGCACAGAAGCACGCCGAATGGCAGGAGAAGTTCGACGCATGGGCTGCGGCCCACCCGGAGGAAAAGAAGCTCTTCGACCGCCTCCAGGCCCGGGAACTTCCGGCTGACTTCGCCGCTGACCTTCCTACCTGGGAGGCAGGCGAATCTCTGGCCACTCGCAAGGCCTCTGAGGCCGCTATCCAAGCGCTCGCAGCCTCCCTGCCGGAGATGTGGGGCGGCTCCGCCGACCTGGCGGGTTCCAACAACACAGTCATCAAGGGTGCGGATTCCTTCGGCCCGGAGTCCATCACCACGGGCGCCTGGACGGCCACGCCTTACGGCCGCAACCTGCACTTCGGTATTCGTGAGCACGCCATGTCCGCAATCATGAATGGCATCGCGCTGCATGGTAATACCCGCGTTTACGGCGGTACCTTCCTCATCTTCTCCGAGTACCAGTACCCTGCCGTCCGCCTCGGTGCGCTCATGTCTACTGATACCTACTACGTGTGGACCCACGACTCGATTGGTCTGGGTGAGGACGGCCCCACCCACCAGCCGGTGGAGACGCTCTCTGCCCTCCGTGCCATCCCCAACCTCTCCGTCATCCGCCCGGCCGATGCCAATGAGACTGCCCAGGCATGGGCAGCGGCACTCGAATACAAGGCAGCGCCGAAGGGTTTGGCGCTGTCCCGACAGAACCTGCCCGTGCTCGAGGGCACCAAGGAGAAGGCCGCCGAAGGTGTTCGCCGCGGCGCCTACGTCCTCGTTGAAGCATCGAAGGAAACCCCGGACGTCATTCTCCTCGCCACCGGTTCCGAGGTTCAGCTCGCGGTAGAAGCCGCCAAGCAGCTCGAGGCTGAAGGCACGGCAACGCGCGTTGTCTCCGCTCCGTGCCTGGAGTGGTTCGACGAGCAGGACGCCTCCTACCGCGAATCGGTCCTTCCCTCCTCGGTCCGCGCTCGCGTCTCCGTGGAGGCTGGCATCTCGATGCCGTGGCACAAGTACACCGGTACTTTCGGCCGCACTGTATCCCTGGAACACTTCGGTGCCTCCGCACCGGCGGCGGAGCTCTTTGAGAAGTTCGGCTTCACCGCCGACGCTGTTGCCGACGCCGCCCGCGAATCACTGAACGCTGCCAAGGAAAGCTAGTTTCCCGTTCCGAGTTCTCACCACGAAAGGATCTGCACAACACCATGACGCATATTGAAGAATTGGCTCGCCTCGGGACGTCGACCTGGCTAGACGATCTTTCCCGCGAGCGCCTAGACTCCGGCAATCTTCGTGAGCTCTTGGACACCAAGTCCATCGTGGGCGTCACCACGAACCCAGCAATCTTTGCCGCGGCAATGTCCTCCGGCACCTCCTATGACACCGACATCGCAGCGCTGAAGGAAAAGTCCGCTACCGCGGATGAGGCAGTGTACTCGCTGGCAATCGACGACGTCCGCAACGCATGCGATATCTTCACTGAGATTTACGAGAAGTCGGGCGGGCGCGACGGCCGCGTCTCCATCGAGGTTGATCCACGCATCTCCGCCGATGCAGACGCAACCTTGAAGCAGGCGCGCGAATTGTGGGCCAAAGTTGACCGCCCCAACCTCATGATCAAGATTCCGGCTACGGAAGGCTCCCTCCCAGCCATCACCGAGGCGCTTGCGGAAGGTATCTCCGTCAACGTCACCCTGATCTTCTCCGTAGAGCGTTATGCCCACGTCATCGCTGCGTACAAGGAGGGAATCAAACGCGCTGCCGAGGCTGGAAAGGACGTCTCCACGATTCATTCCGTGGCATCCTTCTTCGTCTCCCGCCTGGATACCGAAGTGGACAAGCGCCTCGAGCTGATCAGCACTGAAGAAGCCCTCGCACTGCGCGGAAAGGCCGGGGTTGCCAACGCCCAGCGTGCCTATGCTCTGTTCCTCAAGGAATTCAAGGAGGCAGGCGCACACCTGCCGGCTGGTGCACACCCACAGCGCCCCCTGTGGGCGTCGACGGGCGTCAAGAACCCCGACTACCCCGCCACACTGTACGTCTCCGAGCTAGCTGGCCCAGATACCGTCAACACGATGCCGGAAAAAACCATCGATGCTGTTCTCGAACAGGGCAACCTGCACGGCGACGCTCTCAGTGACTCTGCTGAGCAGGCAGAGAACGTGTGGTCACAGCTGAAGGCAGTCGGCATCGACTTCGACGATGTTTTTGCTGTGTTGGAGAAGGAGGGCGTCGACAAGTTCGTCAACGCCTGGGAGGAATTGCTTGCCTCCATGACCGACCGCCTCTCCTAATCGAACGCGAATTCTTGACCGCCTACAATCGCCGCGCGCACCGCAAACGGCCATGCAACTATGGTCGGCGGGGCGCGTGTCGCTATGCTGGGCTGTTGGACTTACCTCACACAGACCGAAAGGACACTTAGTGAGCACTAGCAGCGCGTGGGTCAACCCGTTGCGCAACTCGAAGGATAAGCGCCTGCCACGCATCGCCGGCCCCTCTGGCATGGTGATTTTCGGCGTCACGGGTGACTTGGCGCGCAAGAAGCTCCTCCCCGCCATCTACGACTTGGCCAACCGCGGATTGCTTCCTGCAGGCTTCACTTTGGTCGGCTACGGCCGTCGCGACTGGGACAAGCAGGCATTCTGTGACTATGTCCGCGAGGCCGCCGAAGCAGGTGCGCGAACCACCTTCAACGAGCATGTGTGGGAGCACCTTGCCAAGGGAATCGAGTTTGTGCAGGGCAACTTCGATGACGCCGGCTTTGACAAGCTTTCTGCGCGGCTGGCGGAGCTCAATGACTCCCGCGGCACGGGTGGAAACTGGGCCTACTATCTTTCGGTACCGCCGGAGTTTTTCTCCGATATTTGCCACCAGCTTGAGCGCGTCGGTATGGCCGATAGCACGGATAATTCCTGGCGCCGCGTCATCATTGAAAAGCCATTCGGACACGATCAGGCTTCCGCGCGCGAGCTCAACGAGATTGTCAACGCCGTCTTTCCTGAGTCCTCGGTTTTCCGCATCGACCACTACCTGGGCAAGGAAACGGTCCAAAACATCATGGCCCTGCGCTTTGCCAACCAGATTTTCGAGCCAATGTGGAATGCGCATTACATCGATCACGTGCAGATCACGATGGCTGAGGACATCGGGCTGGGCGGGCGTGCCGGCTATTATGACGGCATCGGCGCCGCGCGCGACGTCATCCAAAACCACCTCCTCCAATTGCTTGCTCTCGTAGCAATGGAAGAGCCCTCCTCCTTCGACCCCGAGGCTCTTCAGGCGGAAAAGATTAAGGTGCTGCGAGCCACCAACGCCGTGCATCCGCTGAACAAGACCACTGCCCGTGGCCAATACTCCGCCGGCTGGCAAGGATCGCAATATGTCAAAGGCCTCCGGGAGGAAGAGGGTTTTGATCCGGAGTCCACGACGGAAACCTATGCAGCCTGCACTCTTGAGGTCAATTCCCGCCGCTGGGCGGGTGTTCCTTTCTACCTGCGCACTGGCAAGCGTCTCGGCCGCCGCGTGACTGAAATTGCGCTCGTCTTTAAGACAGCACCCCACCAGCCGTTTGATCAAGGCCAAGCTGAGGCTCTAGGCCAGAATGCCGTGGTGATCCGCGTTCAGCCAGATGAGGGCGTCACCATGCGTTTTGGTTCCAAAGTCCCCGGATCCACGATGGAGGTCCGCGATGTCAACATGGACTTCGCGTATGCCGAGGCCTTTACGGAGGAGTCTCCCGAGGCCTATGAGCGCCTGATTCTCGACGCCCTCCTTGACGAGTCCTCCCTCTTCCCCACCAATGAAGAGGTTGAGCTGTCTTGGTCCATCCTCGATCCCATCATTGAATACTGGTCCAACATTGGTCAGCCGGAACAATACCGCGCCGGCACGTGGGGACCGGAGTCTGCCGATAAAATGCTGCGCCGCCGGGGACATTCCTGGCGTCGTCCGTAGGTCCCTAGGAGGAATGGCTTAATGATTATCCCCTTGCCCGATACGACTACGCGCAAGATCTCCAAGAAGCTCGTGGAGATGCAGGAGCATTACACGCTCACGACAGGCCGCGTCCTCACCCTCATCGTCATGACTGAGGAAGGCGATGACCTAGACAACCTTCTCGCCTCGGTTCGTGATGCCTCCCACGAGCACCCTTCTCGCGTCATCGTGATTGCCACGGGTTCCTTGGAGGAAGAGACGCGGCTCGACGCCGAACTGCGCGTGGGCGGCGAAGCGGGCGCTTCCGAAATCGTCGTGATGCACCTGCACGGCGCGCTAGCGGACCAAGCGGAGTCCGCGGTTACTCCCCTTCTCCTTCCCGATACCCCAATCGTGGCATGGTGGCCCACCGCGTGCCCACCGTCACCAGCCGCGGTGCCCATCGGCGCACTCGCCCAACGCCGCATTACGAACGTGGCTTTCGGCAGCGGCGTTGACCAGTATGACCTGCACGTGTTGTCTTCGGGCTACACGCCTGGTGATTCCGACATGTCGTGGGGCGCTATTACCCTGTGGCGTGGCATCGTAGCCTCGGCGCTTGACCGTCACCCCCATGAGCCGGTCATTTCCGTCGAAATTTCTGGTGCTGAGCACCACGCTGCAGTCGACTTTGCAGCTGGCTGGCTTCTCGACGCCCTCTCCGTCCCCGTCACCCGCACCGTCTCGGACTGCACCGCGGGTCCTTTCCCGATCTCCTCGGTAGTCTTCCGCCGCCCCACTGCAGATGTCAGCGTGACCGTTGTCGATTCCGAGACGGTCAGGGTCAGCGTTCCCGGCTCCCCAGAGTCCCTCGTAAGCCTCACCGTACGTTCCGAAGCGGAAGTACTCTCAGAGGAACTCCGCCACCTCGACGCAGATAAGACATACGCCCATTCTCTCCGCGCTTTAGCTCGAGTGGACTACAGTGTGTAGTCGTAAACTTTTCTTTTTCACCTAGACCCCTAGACCCCTAGACACAGCATTCACAAGGATCTTTCTGCACTATGGTCACGCTTCGCCGCGTTAGCGACATCGATGAGCTCATATCCTCCGCCGCACTCGCCTTTATTGAGACGGTTGCGGCGGTTCAAGCCCCGGGCGGAGGCCTTCACAAAGACGGAGTAGCCCGCGTAGTCCTCACCGGTGGCGGTGCAGGCATTGGTGTCTTGCGCGAATTGGCTCGCCTTGCTCACGCCGCCCAGCAGCAAGGAACCGACTTCCCTGCCCTCTCGGTGGACTGGACGCGAGTCCATGTCTTCTTCGGCGACGAGCGCAACGTGCCGGTCAGTGATCCTGATTCCAACGAGGGCCAAGCCCGCGAAGCACTCCTGAGCCAGGTCGCCGTTCCCGAGCGCCATATCCACGGCTATGACTTGGGCGCCGTGTCCATGGAACACGCCGCCCAGGCTTACGAAGGCGAGATTCGTGAATTCGCACCTGAGGGTTTTGATCTGCATCTCCTCGGCATGGGACACGAAGGCCATATCAATTCCCTCTTCCCGCATTCGGAGGCAGTCTACGAGGACTCGGACTATGCATTCGCTGTCCACGATTCCCCGAAGCCGCCTTCGGAGCGTGTCACGCTAACCTATCCCGCGATCAACCGCTCCCAGCGCATTTGGTTCCTTGTCTCCGGAGAAGAAAAAGCCGAGGCGGTATCACACCTTGTTGCTGGCGCTGCCGCAGAAGACTGGCCGGCCGCTGGCGCCCAGGGAGCGGAAGAGACCCTGCTTTTCGTGAGCGAAGACGCCGCGCAGAAGCTCTAACAACGCGTGCGCCCGGGCCGAGAAAACCTATAACGCCGCGTGTCCCCCTCGACGTGAGGAGGCACGCGGCGTTAATCGTGTCCGGAGCCGGAGGCTCGTCAGCGGCCTTTAGCTATAAGCCTGCAGCAGGTTCAGGGCTACGATGCAGGCGAGCCAGATGACCACCATGACCACGGTATAGCGGTCGAGGTTCTTTTCCACCACGGTGGAACCAGACAGGTTGGACTGTACGCCGCCGCCAAAGAGGCTGGACAGGCCGCCGCCCTTACCTTTGTGCAGCAGCACGAAGATAGACATCAAGATTGCGGCAATCACGAGGATGATTTCCAGTGCCAAGATCATGAAATAGTTCCTTGTTGTACGCGTTCAAACGGTTAGTGTGGCGCGTGAAGGTGTGCATCACTTTCACGCTGGAAAAGGGGCGCCAGCGAACGGGCGCAATAAACCTTGATGATACACCACGTGGCGGGCCAGAAACCATTCCGCCCCGCCACGACAGAGTGGTGCAGATGCGATCAGCTGGAAGAACTAAGCGCCCTGTGCAGCGTTAGCCGCCAACTTGGCAAACTCCTCGCCCTTCAGGGATGCACCGCCGACGAGGCCGCCGTCTACATCAGGCTTGCCCACGATCTCTGCGATGGAGTCGACCTTGACGGAACCACCGTAGAGAATGCGGATGCCTTCGGCCACTTCATCGCCACCCAGCTCGCGAATGAGCTCACGGATAGCGGCGCACACTTCCTGTGCGTCATCAGCGGAGGCAACCTTGCCGGTGCCGATTGCCCACACGGGCTCGTATGCGATGACGGTCTTGGCAAGATCCTCTGCGGCAAGCCCCTGCAGGGAGTTGCGCGTCTGGGTGACCACGTAGTCGACGTGGGTGCCAGCCTCGCGCACGTTGAGGGGTTCGCCGACGCACACAATCGGGCTGATTCCGTTAGCCAGTGCCGCTGCAGCCTTTTCCGCAACGAGCTGGTCGGTCTCGCCATGGTACTGACGGCGCTCGGAGTGGCCTACGACTGCCCACGAGCAGCCCAAGGCGGACAGCATCTTGCCGGATACTTCACCGGTGTAGGCGCCAGACTCGTGCTTGGAAATATCCTGTGCGCCATAGGTGAACTGGAGGTCGTCGCCGTCGACAAGCGTTTGCACAGTGCGGATATCAGTGAACGGGACCATGAAGGCCACGTCGACCTTTTCGTAGTAGTCCTTCGGCAGGGAGAAGGCGAACTTCTGCAGGGAGCTGATGGCTTCCTTGTGGTCGAGGTTCATCTTCCAGTTACCAGCAATTAGCGGGATACGTGCCATGATTAGCCTTTCTAGATCAGACTGTGTTGACGGTGTATATGACTAGGATTCCAGGACCTTAACGCCCGGCAGCTCCTTGCCCTCCAGGAACTCCAAGGAAGCGCCGCCGCCCGTGGAAATGTGGGAGAAGCCTTCTTCGTCGAGGCCGAGGAGGCGGACGGAGGCTGCGGAGTCGCCACCGCCAACGACGGTGAAGGAGCCGTTCTTCGCGGTGGCGTCGATGATGGACTGAGCGACACCTGCGGTGCCCTTGGAG
Organism: Corynebacterium sp. HMSC065D07; assembly: GCF_001810695.1. Lineage (NCBI taxonomy): Bacteria > Bacillati > Actinomycetota > Actinomycetes > Mycobacteriales > Corynebacteriaceae > Corynebacterium > Corynebacterium sp. HMSC065D07. The sequence continues at coordinate 50,677 of NZ_KV802428.1, read as the reverse complement.
AAGGCCTCCATCTCGAACACGCCCATCGGGCCGTTCCAGAAGACGGTCTTGGAGGAAGCGATGACCTCGTCGAACTTCTTTACAGACTCCGGTCCAATATCGAGGGACATCCAGCCCTCCGGAATTCCGTCGAGTGCAACGACCTTGTTCTCTGCGTCAGCGTTGAACTCGGTTGCAGCAACGAGGTCGACCGGCAGGACGATCTTGTCGCCGAAGCGCTCGAGCAGCTCCTTGCAGTTGTCGATCTGGTCTTCTTGCAGCAGGGAATTCTGAACGTTGTAGCCCTTTGCAGCCAGGAGCGTGTAGCACATGCCGCCGCCGATGATGACCTTGTCGGCCTTGCCAGCAAGGGCTTCGATCACACCGAGCTTGTCGGAAACCTTAGCGCCGCCGAGTACGACAACATACGGGTGCTCAGGCTTCTCAGCCACTGCTGCGAGGGTCTCCACTTCCTTCTGAACCAGCTTGCCGGCGTAGGCAGGCAGGCGCTTGGCGACGTCATACACCGAAGCCTGTGCGCGGTGGACGACGCCAAAGCCATCAGAAACGAAGGCGCCATTATCCGCAGCGAGTGCAACGAGCTCATCGGCAAAGGCCCCACGCTCGGCCTCGTCCTTGGAGGTTTCGCGAGGATCGAAGCGAACATTCTCGAGCAGCAGGACATCGCCATCATTGAGGCCGTTGGCGCGCTCATGGGCATCCTCACCGCTGACGTCGCCGGCCAGGGCAACGTACTGGCCCAGGGCCTCAGACAGTGCCTCAGCAACCGGTGCCAGGGAGTACTTCGGGTTGACCTCGCCCTTCGGGCGACCCAGATGCGCGGACAGGATGACCTTGGCTCCGCCTTCGATCAATGCCTTGATAGTCGGCAACGAGGCGGTGATACGGCCAGAGTCGGTGATGTTTCCCTCGTCATCGAGCGGAACGTTGAAGTCCGAACGAACAAGGATGTGACGGCCGGAAACGCCTTCTGCGAGCAAGTCGTCCACAGTCTTGAAAGCCATAGTGTTCTCCTTAAAGGTAGGTATTCAAGCTAAAGGTTAATGCTATTCAATTAGAAAGTGTGGTGAACGCCTAGCACGGCGGGTTCGGGGCGCCGTGTGCGTTCTGGATAGACGAATAACGGCCCAGCGCACGCCACGTAATCATGAGGCATGGCGCATGGGCCGGTTTTCTAACCTGTGGTGCTACCGCAGGCAATCACAGCTTGGTTCACTGTGCTCATTCTAAGAATCGAGTCCTTAGAGCTTGGAGGCAACCAAGGAGGTGGTGCGGACGAGCTGGTTGGTGTAGCCCCACTCGTTGTCGTACCAGCCGAGTACCTTGACCAAGTTGCCGTTGGAGACCTTGGTCATGCCGGCATCGAAGATGCAGCCGTGCGGGTCAGTGATGATGTCAGTGGAGACAATCGGGTCCTCGGTGTAGCCCAGGGTCTCACCGAATTCGCCGGTGGCAGCTTCCTTGATGGCAGCGTTGATCTCCTCGGCGGTAACCTCGCGGGAAGCCTCGAAGGTCAGGTCGGTGGCGGAACCGGTGATGGTCGGAACGCGCATTGCGTAGCCGTCCAGCTTGCCCTCGAGCTCCGGCAGAACCAGAGCGACAGCCTTAGCAGCACCGGTGGAGGTCGGAACCATGTTCACGGCGGCGGCGCGGGCGCGGCGCAGGTCGCGGTGCGGAGCGTCCTGCAGGCGCTGGTCACCGGTGTAGGAGTGAACGGTGGTCATGAGGCCCTTCTCAATGCCGAACTTGTCGTTGAGGACCTTTGCCATCGGAGCCAGGCAGTTGGTGGTGCAGGAAGCAGCGGAGATGACATTGTGCTTCTCAGCATCGTACTTGTCGGAGTTGACGCCGTAGACGAAGGTGCCGTCAACGTTCTTGCCCGGTGCGGAGATGATGACCTTCTTGGCACCGGCCTCGATGTGAGCCTTGGCAGCCTCACCGTCGGTGAAGAAGCCGGTGGACTCGATGACGATGTCAACGTTGTGCTCAGACCACTTCAGGTTCTTCGGGTCACGCTCTGCGGAGACAGCGATGCGGTGACCGTTGACAGTGATGGACTCCTCGTCGTGCTCGATGGTGCCGTCGAAGCGGCCCAGCACGGAGTCGTACTTAAGCAGGTTGGCAAGGGTGCCGTTGTCAGTCAGGTCATTGACGGCTACGACCTCGAGGTCGGTGTTGCCCTGTGCAACTGCACGGAAGAAGTTACGGCCGATACGGCCAAATCCGTTGATACCTACGCGAATGGTCACTGTAATGTCTCCTCAAATAATCGAGTGAAGTTCTGTTGTGGGGCTTCCGAGACTCTGTCTTTAACGGCAGTGCGGTAAACCGCTTCCGCGGGACCGTTGCTCTGCCACTTCCGTGACGTGCTCGGTGGTTTTCCCAACACGGCCGATAGTACCGACCCATTGTGCTTCCCGCAGTGAGCATGTGAGCTCCTGTTGCAAGCTCTCGCATGGCGGCACAAAGAGGCGTACACTAGTGAGGCTTCAAACGGGGATGGTGGGGTACCAAAGTTCAGACACCTGCGGTAATGCCCGATTATGTGGGATTGTGTGGGGTGCCGGAATTGTAGGGTGGGATATCTCACTTAACCGGAAAAGAGCGGGTTAACCCAAAAACAGTACTGGCATTCAAACCATAAAAAATGCCCCAGAAGAGCCTTTCAGTGCCCGAACGGGCACCCACGACTCTGTCTGGGGCAAGGATTGGAAACTAAGACGTTTGGATTCTAGGACTCCTCAAAGAGATCCTCAGTCACCGCTTTCGTCGTATCCGGTACACCAAGTTCCTTGGCGCGCTTATCCGCCATGGACAATAAGCGGCGAATACGCCCAGCCACCGCGTCCTTGGTCATCGGCGGATCTGCCAATCGCCCGAGTTCTTCCAAGGAGGCTTCGCGGTGCTGCACACGTAGACGGCCAGCATCAGCCAAGTGCTCCGGCACGTCATCACCCAAGATCACCATGGCACGCTCGACGCGGGCCGCAGCGGTTACTGCCGCTCGCGCGGAACGGCGCAAGTTGGCATCGTCAAAGTTGTCGAGGCGGCGAGAGGTGTCGTGAGCCTCTCGCTGGATGCGCTTCTTTTCCCACGTCAGGCGAGTCTCCTGAGCGCCCATACGGGTCAGCAACGCGCCAATGGCGTCGCCATCGCGCACCACGACGCGGTCGGCGCCGCGTGTTTCCTTGGTCTTCGCCACCACGCCCAAACGGCGCGCGCAGCCCACGAGGGCGAGAGCCGCCTCCTGGCACGGACACGTCACCTCGAGCGCTGAAGAGCGGCCCGGCTCTGTCAATGATCCTTGAGCCAAGAAGGCTCCACGCCACGCCGCTTCATTATCAGCAACAGAACCTGAAATGACCTGCGGTGGCAGGCCCACCACGGGGTGTCCGGAACGAGTTACCAAACCCAGCCGCCTCGTAAGCTCCTTGGCCCCGGAGGTGATTCGCACTTGCACTCTACTCTTCTTAGAGGATGCAGCGGGACCCGCCACATGGGTGCTCGCCGCGATTGAGTACAGCTCATCGAGCGCAGTGACCAAACGATTGGCCACGCTCTGGGATTCCAATTCGACCTCGTACCTCACTCGATCCCCGGTGATGTGGAGGTCACCGGCAAACCTGAGAATTGCGGCAACCTCCGCCGCACGAGCGGACTGGCGCGGTACGGACACCGCCGTAAGCTCTTCCTTGACCTGCTCGGTCAACGACGCAGACACCTCGTGCCTCCCCTTTCGACTCTTGACACAGTGCACCGCGAACGTCGGCAGTAGCGCAGTACGACGCAACCTGACCTCACTCTGGAAGGCACGCAACGCGTCGCGCCGCGCTTGTGCGCTATGACGTAGCAGTGAACAATGAATGCCCCATAGTCTATCGTGCGCCTAGCCCCGATGAGTGCCCGGGGCACCCGCCGTCGCCCCACGTTCGGCAGCGTACTCGGAATACAGTTCGGTGAGAACTTGCGCTAGCTTGTCTGGACAGTGTTTGTTCAGCGAGTTCCCGTCAGCGTCCGTCTGACAGACATCCCGAAATACTGCGCTGGCGCCGAGCACACTAGCAGCGCGCTGCACAAAGACTCGCTCCGATTCATTGGGGAGACCGGTGCCGTCGACGATGACTTTGTCGACCCGCAGGTTTGGCGCATGCTGCGCTAGCACGTGCAGGTGGCGCTCCGCAGAAAACCCCTGGGTCTCCCCTGGTTCGGCGGAAAGATTGAGCACCACCACGCGAAGGGCATCCGACGACGTTATAGCGTTGACGATGTCTGGAACGAGAACGTGCGGGAGCACGGAGCTAAACCACGAGCCGGGGCCCAAGGTGATCAAATCCGCGTCGTGCAGCGCAGCGATCGTTTCCGGGTTAGCTTCCGGCTTCTCCGGGATAATGCGCACGCGGCGCACCTGCCCCACAGTTGAGGCAACGGCCACCTGGCCGCGCACGGAGCGCATGATACGGGGGTCGTCGTCAAGCCCGGAAACATCCGCCTCAATCTCGAGCGGTAGATTTACGGCCGGCAGCACCCGTCCGGCCGACTCCGTCAAACGCGCAACGGCATCGAGCGCCGCCTGGAAGTCCCCCAACACCTCGTTGAGTCCGGCGATAAGGAGATTGCCCACAGCGTGCCCAGCCATGGCACCAGTGCTCTGGAATCGATGCTGCAAAGTAGAAGCCCACAGCTGTCCTTCTTCCGAATCGCTCGACAGAGCTGCAAGGGCCATGCGCAAATCACCAGGCGGGATTATGTCCATCTCACGGCGCAACCGGCCGGAGGAACCGCCATCATCGGCCACGGTAACAATGGCGGAGATTGTCTCCGCGCCCGTACGGCGTGCGGCCAGCAGAGTTTGATACAGCCCATGGCCGCCGCCCAGGCTAGCCATGTGGATAGGGAGAGTCGTCACGGGAACACTAGCTTTCAACTATTCAGGTAGGGAATGAATATGTATCTTATCGCACCTAATCGCGAGAAATATCTCGGTGCAACGTGCTCACATCGAGGTCACCGCGGTCCCTGAGGCGGCGGGCGATTTCTTCCGTAACGGCCACCGAGCGATGGTGCCCACCGGTACAACCGATGCCCACGGTGATGAAGTTCTTCCCCTCATGGCGGTAGCCGGTGAGCATCGAGTCAAACATGGTGATGAACCGCTCGATAAAGGGCTCAGCCGCCTCTTGAGACAAGACATAATCCGCAACCGGCTCGTCGGTGCCACGGTACCCCCGCAGCTCAGGTACCCAATAGGGATTGGGAAGAAACCGAACATCAACGACAAGGTCCGCGTCACGCGGGGAGCCATGCTTGAAGCCGAAGGACTCAAGCGTGACGTGTTGCTTCTCATGACCCATTTCGCCGAAGGATGCTTCGATAGCGCGCCGCAGATCATGGACGGACAGGTTGGTCGTATCGATGATGATGTCCGCGCGCTCGCGAATTGATTGCACCGCTGCGCGCTCTCGTTGGATGCCTGCTTTGAGGGTTTCACCCTCCTGCATCGGGTGGGTACGACGCACCGAATCGAAGCGACGGATGAGCACATCATCGCGCGCATCGAGGAAAAGCAAGGTGGGCTTCATGTCCAGCTTTTCGAGTTCCTCCAAGGTTTCCGCTAAAGAACCCGGAAACATTCGGGAACGCACATCGGTCACCGCGGCAATCTTTGTCACCGGGGAATCGGGCCGAGCGCACAGCCTCAGCAGGTCGACGATAGACTTCGGCGGAATGTTGTGGGCTACGTAATAGCCCTTATCCTCCAGCACTTTAGCCGCCGACGTCAGGCCACCGCCTGACATGCCCGTGATCAAAATGGGTGGGGAGTCTAACAGCGTCATGACTTCCATTCTTACCATCTGATCACGAGGCAAGGAGGGAATCCTGCTTAGGAATCCTGGAGATGATCAAATACCGTCTGCGCCAGCTTCGGGCCAAACCCCTTCACCGCAGCAATCTCCTCCACGCTGGCCTCTTTGAGCTTCTTCACTGAGCCGAAGTGCTTCACCAGATCGGTGCGCCGCTGCGGCCCCAATCCCGGTACCGCATCGAGTACGGACGAGCGCATCCGCTTCGACCGCTGCTGTCGGTGGTACGTAATAGCTACGCGGTGCGCCTCATCGCGGAGGTGCTGAAGAAGATATAGCGCCTGCGAATTACGCGGCAGAATCACCGGCTCATCATCGCCCGGGACCCACACTTCTTCCAGGCGCTTGGCCAGGCCGATGAGTGTCACATCGACGATGCCGAGCTCGTCGAACACCGCCTGCGCCGCCGCCACCTGCGGTGCGCCACCGTCGACGATGAACAGTTGCGGCGGGTAGGAGCTGCGTTTGGTCTGGCTCGCGGCCTCCTCGCGGACCATTTCTTCAGCGAAGGTGGTGTTCTCCAGCTCCTCGTCCGGAACCGCTCGTTTGTCCTCGTGGTGGTGCTTGAAGCGGCGCCGAGTCACCTCAGCGATAGACCCCACGTCGTTCGAGCGGCCATCGCCCGCCGCCTCCTTGATGCGGTAGCGGCGGTAATCGGACTTGCGCGGTAGCCCATCTTCGAAAACCACCAGGGAGGCCACGACATCGGTGCCCTGAATGTGCGAGATATCCGTGCACTCGATGCGCAGCGGCGCGGAATCCATGTCCAACGCTTCCTGCAGCTCCTGCAGGGCTGCGGATCGGGCAGTAAGGTCTCCGACTCGCTTGAGTTTGTGCTGCCGCAGCTGTTCCTTCGCATTGCGCTCGACGGTCTCCATCAAGGCGCGCTTGTCACCGCGTTGCGGAACCCGCAAGTCAATCTGCGCGCCCCGCAGGTCCTCCAGAACTATCTTCACCTCATCGGCTTCGTCCGGCAGCGTTTGGACCAAGATCTCACGAGGGATGGCGTTTCCCCGATGAACCGCGGTACGGGATTCCTGGTCTACTCCCCTGCGCTCCAGCTTGGCGTCTTCCGCGGCCTCCTGGCGCTGGCGCTCCACGACATCCGAATAGAACTGGATTAAGAAATTCTGGATGAGCGCCGGAAGCCCCGGATCAGGCTGTCCCTCCTCGATTGGCTCCGTGATGGCTTGGTCACCGGAGCGTTCCACCACCCAGCCGCGCTGGCCGCGGATGCGCCCCGCGCGCACGTGAAAGATCTGAACTGCCGCCTCCAACTCGTCAGAGCTAAACGCGATGAGGTCGGCGTCGGTGCCGTCGGAAAGCACCACAGCCTGTTGCTCCATGAGCTTGTCAATCGCGCCGAGATCGTCGCGCAGGCGGGCAGCCAGCTCGAACTCGAGGTTCTCTGAGGCCTCCTCCATTCGCTGCGTTAGTCGCTTGCGCACAGGACCGGTATTGCCGTTCATGAAACTCAGCAGCTGGTTCACCGTCTCACGGTGTTCCTCGGCGCTCACCCTGCCAATGCACGGGGCGTCGCATTTTCCGATATACCCCAACAAACAAGGCCGCCCCAAGCGCTCATGGCGGTTGAATACCCCTTTGGCGCACGTGCGCATGGGGAAAATTCGCGTCAGCAGGTCAAGCGATTCACGCACCGCCCAGGCGTGGGAATAGGGGCCAAAGTAGCGCACACCTTTACGGCGAGGCCCGCGGTAGAAAAACGCTCGCGGGATGGTCTCCCCCACAGATACCGCGAGCATCGGATACGTTTTGTCATCGCGGTACATGACGTTGAAGCGTGGATCGAAGCGCTTAATCCACGTGTACTCCAACTGCAGCGCTTCCACTTCGCTGGCCACCACGGTCCATTCCACCGAAGCCGCAGTGAGGACCATTTGGCGGGTCCGCGGGTGCAGTTGCGTGATGTCTTGAAAGTAGTTCGATAGCCGCGCCCGCAAATTCTTTGCCTTGCCCACATAGATGACGCGGCGATTGTCATCGCGGAACTTATAAACGCCCGGATCCGTGGGGATGCTTCCGGGCGCAGGGCGGTACTCAGAGGGATCAGCCACTAGTCATCCTGCGGCATGTAGCGTGCTTCCAAGTCACGGAAAGAGCGGACCTTGGTGACAATGTCCTGCTTATCGCCCGATTGCAGGGCCCACACCGGAACATATTCAAAGTCAGGAAGTTCGATGCGTGCCATGCGCGAGCCTTCGGGAAAGGACAGACCATAGATGACCTGCCACGGGTAGAAGCGGGTTCCCACAATGTTGCGGATCTCTACGCCATCGGAGTTCGCGCGCAGCCGCGGACGCGTCAGTGCCAACCAAGACAGGATGGAGATAATCACGCCGACGCCGGGGAAGGCAAACTTATCAATCGTCGTCACAGTCGCGCCGGTAAAGGACAAGCCAACCGTGAAGCCCATAAACAGGTGCGCTGCCATCACAAGGATGATCCAGATGATTGCCACCTTGCGCAGATAGGGCGAGGTGGCCTCATACTCCCAGGGCTTGGATGAAGTCTGGGCGAAGGGATCGGCGCTGGTATAAGCCCGCACCTGCTCATCGCTCACGCTCGAGGAACCCCCAGACGCAGCGGGCGCGCCCGGCTGCGAGGATTGGGAGGCCTTGCCAGCGCGGGCTGACCGCGCGCGCTCTTCGTGCGCCGAAGGCACCTGTGGATCAGTCATCGAGTTTCCATCTCCTCATCACTCCGCTAAGACAGGCCACGGGCCTGCGCGATATGCAGATCGCCGTGGTTGCGCTTGGCAGCCTACTTTAGGGTCGACTCGTTCAGTGTACGCAACGTATGCACGGTTTCTAAAGCTGCATGCATAGCCTCCGCGCCTTTATCTTCTGAAGAGTTCTCAAATCCGGCGCGATCGACGGCTTGCTCATAGTCGTTCACCGTCAGGACACCATTTCCTACAGGCGTCGACTCGTCGAGAGCAATGCGCGTCAGTCCCTGCGTGACCGAATCACACACGTAGTCAAAGTGCGGAGTGCCGCCGCGGACGACACAGCCCAGCGCCACGACAGCATCGTGGGTGCGCGCCGCAGCTTGGACCACGACGGGCAGCTCAAGGGCACCGACGACGCGCAACGGAGTGACCTCAGCGCCAGCGGCTTCGGCGGTCTCAAGCGCGCGGCGGTGCAGCTGATCGCAGATCTCGGCGTTCCATGTGGCGGTAACCACGGCGACGCGCAGTCCCTCTCCCGAGACATTGTTCGGGGTTGGCAGGCCTTCCTTGCTCACGGTGTGCTCCTTTGTTTTGTTCTAGAGTTCGGTCTTAATGCTCTAAGAGTGTTTGAGATCCCATTCGGCCACCTGTGGCAGGTCATGGCCCATCCTGTCGCGCTTCGTGCGCAGATAGCTAATGTTTTCGGCCGTGGCGGGTGTCGCCAGGCCGGTGCGGGCAGTGGCGTCAATGCCGAAGCCCTGTAGCCCCTCACCCTTGTGTGGGTTGTTGGTCAAGAGGTTGACGGATTTCACGCCCACATCGCGCAGGATTTGTCCGGCAACGGAGTACTCGCGGGCGTCTTCAGGCAGCCCCTGCTCCACGTTGGCGTCGACGGTGTCCATCCCGTCATCTTGCAAGCGATAGGCCTTGAGCTTGTTCACCAAGCCAATGCCACGCCCTTCCTGTCCGCGAAGGTAGATGACAATGCCACGCCCGGCCGCTTGGACCGCGCGGAGGGATTCCTGCAGCTGCGGGCCGCAGTCACAGCGCTCAGATGCAAAGACATCACCGGTCAGGCACTCAGAGTGCACGCGGACAGGTACGTCTTCCGCACCGGAATAGCTCTCCACGTCACCGACGAAGAGGGCAATGTGCTCGCGCTTGTCGACGCCATTCACATAGCCCACCGCGCGAAACTCGCCGTACTCGGTGGGCAGGCGGGTTTCTACCTCGCGGTGAACCTGTTGCTCATTGTGGCGGCGCCATTCGATGAGCTGCTCGATGGAGATCATCGTGAGCCCATGGGCGTCGGCAAAGCGGCGCAGCTCCGGCGAGCGAGCCATATCCGTGGGGTCTTCTTCGGAAACGATCTCACAGAGCACGCCGGCCGGGCGGAGCCCCGCCAACCGTGCCAGATCGATCGCGGCTTCCGTGTGGCCATCACGCTCGAGCACACCATTCGGGCGGGCAGCCAGCGGGACGACATGGCCCGGGCGCGTAAACTGCGACGGCTCGGAGGAGGGATCAGCCAACTTGCGGATGGTCTCACAGCGCGAGGTAGCGGAGATGCCAGTGGAGCCATTAGCCAGGTCCACGGTGACGGTGTAGGCGGTCTGCCGCACGTCCTGGTTAACCGCCATCATCGGGGGCAAGTTCAGGCGCTTGCAGTCCTCTGGGAGCAAAGGTGCACAAATATATCCGGAGCTATAACGCACCATGAAAGCCACGAGTTCCGGGGTGGCGAGCTCGGCGGCGAAGATGAGATCACCTTCGTTTTCCCGATCTTCATTGTCCACGACGACGACGGCCTTGCCGGCCGCGATGTCGGCGATGGCTTGCTCGACGCTATCTAAACTAAAAGCTGAATCTGCAGCGCTCATAAGGACTAACTCTATCCCTCTGTGCCCGCGGCGTGGGCGTTAGGGTGAACCATTTTCTCAACATACTTTGCAACCACGTCTACCTCGAGGTTTACGCGGGCACCGGGCGCCATCGCACCAAACACGGTATCGCGCAATGTGGTGGGAATGAGAGAGACCTCAAAAAAGCCATCCGCGCCAGGTTTATCTTCATCAGCCGATACCGCGGACACCGTCAGGGACGTTCCTTGGACGGCGATGGATCCCTTCTCCACGACGTATCGGGCGAGCTCCCGCGGCAGGCTAAAACGCAACACTTCCCAGTGCTCCGAGGGGGTGCGGGAAAGCAGCGTGCCGGTGCCGTCGACATGGCCCTGCACGATGTGGCCACCCAAACGAGTCGTTGGGAGCACCGCCCGCTCGAGGTTAACCGCCGAACCCACTTCGAGTTCTCCCAATGAACTACGGTTCAAGGATTCCTTCATAACGTCTGCGATAAAGGTTCCTTCTCCCAGCTCGGCTACTGTCAGGCAGACGCCGTTGACAGCGATGGAATCACCCAACTGCGCATCACTCAGCACGGTGGATGCCGCGATGCCCAAACGGACTGCATCGCCCTGCGGTTCCACGCTATCGACGTGCCCGATTTCTTCTACGAGTCCGGTAAACATAGTCCGTACTCCCCTTTCCTACTTCTCGTTCTTCCGGTATTCCACGAGCAGGTCGGCGCCAAGCTCGGTAACCGCCGCGCGCTGCCACCTCGGAGCCAGCGCCAAGTTCTCGGCCATAGCCCGAGTGAGAACTCCCCTGCCCTGGCCAAGGATGACGTTGCCGATGTATGCCTGAATGCAATCCACGCTGCCCAGTTCCATAAAGCTCGTCGCGAGTCCAGCGCCGCCTTCGACGAGAATGTCGCGCGCGCCGCTGGCGTACAGCTCGGCTAGCGCCTCCTGCGGGGTGGAATAGTGCTCGAAACCTAGCTTTGCCAGATTACTGCTTCCGCCTCGGTCCACGTCCCGGGAGCCGATGACGACGCGCCGCGGCTGCGTTTCACGCAAGGAGCCGTCCCGGTAACGTGCCGTCAACGACGGGTTATCAGCCAGCGCGGTGCCCGTGCCGATGAGGATGGCATCCCTTTTTGACCGGTCGCGGTGCACATGCTCGCGAGCCTGCTCCCCGGTAATCCATTGGCTGCTGCCATCCACTGTGGCGGTAAACCCGTCGAGGCTTTGGGCAAACTTAAGCGTCACGTGCGGCCGGCCCAAGCGCACCGCACCCAACCACCCGGCGAGTGCATCGCTCACGCCGTCCGGCGCCTCAATCTGCCCCACGGCAATGCCGGCGCCGCGCAATGTGGCCGCGCCGCCGCCGGCCTCCGGGGTGGGGTCTGGGTGAAGGAAGTAAACGGCGGCCACAGAGGCATCGATAAGCGCCTGCGCACAGGGCCCAGTACGTCCGGTGTGGTTACAGGGTTCCAAGGTCACGACCGCCGTGCCGCCCCGCGCCTTGTCGCCCGCTTCGCGTAACGCCATGACTTCGGCATGCGGACCGCCCGGGGGCTGGGTTGCGCCGACACCGGCGACGCGGCCGGCGGCATCAAGTATGACTGCTCCTACAGGCGGGTTTGGGCTCGTCGTGCCGCGCACCTTATCGCCGGCCTCCATGGCCACACGCAGCGCCCGCGTGAGAACCGCTGAGTTTAGGTGTGGGATCACAGCGTGGCCAAGCTACGCAGCTCGTCGACGGCCGCTGCCTTGTCTGCTTGTTTGTAAATGGCGGAACCTGCGACGAAAGCATCGCAGCCCGCCTCGGCGGCGGAGCGAATCGTTTCAGCGGAAATGCCACCGTCAATCTCGATGAGGACGTCCAGACCACGCTCGTCGATGGCCGCGCGCAAGGCGCGCACCTTGTCCAGCTGATCCGGCATAAAGCTCTGACCACCAAAGCCCGGCTCAACTGACATAACGAGCACTTCGTCGAAGTGCTCGAGGGCGTCCAGCCAAGGGTCGATCGGCGTGCCCGGCTTAATGGAAAAGCCCGCGCGCACACCTAAATCCCGGATTGTACGCGCGAGGGCGATGGCCGCGTCCTTGTCGGCGACTGCCTCGACGTGGAAGATGATGCAATCGGCGCCGGCCTTGGCGTAGGTTTCTACCCACTTCTCGGGTTCCTCAATCATGAGGTGAACGTCCAGCGTCTGGGGTGTAATCCCGTCTACCGTCGCGGTGATATCCGGGCCAAAAGACAGGTTCGGGACGAAGTGTCCATCCATGATGTCGACGTGGATCCAATCTGCGTTGGCCACGGCGCGGACCTCTTCGCCCAAGCGGGTGAAGTCGGCGGCCAAGATGGACGGGGAAATAATGGGACCAGACGAGAGTGCAGACATGACCTTCAGCCTAGTCCCTCTCGCAGCCTCAGTCCGCTACTCGGCGCAAGACCGCGAAAAACATCGCATCGGCGCCATGGCGGTGCGGCCACATCTGCGCGGACAGCTCGGCGCCAAGGTCCCCCATCTCCGGCAGCACGTCGCGCGCATCCAGTTCTTCGATGTGAATCGCTGATCCCTCTGCGTGCCGTTGCACGGCGGCATCCACGATGCCCCTGGTCTCACGCAGATCCGGCGAGCAAGTCGAGTACACCACGACGCCACCTGGGCGCACCAGCTCCAACGCGGATTCCAGGAGCTCGGTTTGCAGCTGGTTAAGCTCCGCAATATCCGATTCGGCTTTGCGCCAGCGAGCTTCCGGGCGCCGGCGGAGCGCGCCTAGGCCGGAGCAGGGGGCGTCGACCAGCACGCGGTCGAAGCCTGGTTTCAGTCCTGGTGCTCGGCCGTCCGCTTGGTGCACGCGCACAGGCAGGTCCCCCACCGTCTTTTCCACCAAGGTGGCGCGATGCGGGGAGACTTCAACGGCATCGACTGTCGCGCCCTCAATTCGGGCGATGGCCCCCATAAGGGCGGCCTTGCCACCAGGTCCGGCGCACAGATCCAGCCAGCGTCCAGTGTCTTCACCACTGAGCTCGGCTTCCGTTACCGCGCGGGCAATGAGCTGCGAACCTTCGTCCTGGACCGCCGCTAGCCGTTGGCGAACCGGCTCTAGCGAACCAGGATCCCCGTGCTCAAGGTAGACCGCATAGGGAGAATAGCGGCCTTCCTCGCAACCGGTGATCAGGGCGAGTTCTTCGGCGGAGATCTCACCGGGGCGCGCTACCAAGTGCACAACGGGGCGTTGGGAGTCCGCCTCGAGTGCGAGCTCCAGCTCACGCGACTGGTCGGCGCTGAGCGCACCAGTGCCATCGGGTTCCAACACACCCAAGGCACGGCCGAAGGAGCGGGCAATCCACTCCGGATGGGCATGGCGGAAGGCCAAAGCAGCCACCTGACCTTGGGGAGCAAGCTGATCCAACCACGCTTGCGCCGGCGTACGGGTGATGGTGCGCATGATGCCGTTGGCAAAACCTTTAGCCTTGTCCTGACCAACTGCCTCCACGAGGCGCACGGTAGTATCGACCGCCGCGTGTGCCTCAACGCGGGTATAGAGCACCTGGTAGGTTCCCATTCGCAGGGCGGTGAGCACGTCGGGGGCGATAGCGTCGAGGCCACGAGAGGAGCACTCGGCGATGACGGCATCGAGCACGCCCTCGGTCCGCAGCGTGCCATAGGTTAACTCGGTGGCGAAGGCAGCATCGCGGCCACTGAGGCTATTGGCACGTACGGCTTTCGGCAGCGTGAGGTTGGCAAAGGCATCGTCTGCATCCACGCGTTGCAATACTTCGAAAGCCACCGCGCGTGGACGATCCACCCCGCAGCGCTGCGCGGCAGAAACCACCGAGGTCGACGGCGCTGGGCGCCGTGTATCGTGACGCTGACCGCCGCGACGCTCCCTGTTGCCCTTGGCAGTGCGTTTCGCACCGCCGCGTTGCTGCTTCCCACGCGGCGCGCGGTCTGCAGGATCGCCTGACTTGCTGCGGGATCTAAAACCTCCGCTCATGAGAACTTCACCTCATCCTCGCCGCCTTCTACTGACTGCGAAGACTGGTGCGCAAGCCCGCGGCCCCAGTCGGCGGCATTCATCATCTTCTTGCCTGGCGGTTGAATCTTTCCCAAACGAACCGGGGAGCTGCCAGTACCGACCATCACTTCCTTCTTGGACACGTGAACTTCACCCGGCCGCAATGCGGAAAGCGCGGAATGTTCAGTAAGGTCCTCAAGTTCTGTGGGTGGCACAGGTTCTACTGGACCGAGCTTTAAGCGTGACTGCCCCAGCAGGGTCCAAGCACCCGGCCCCGGGGTATGCGCGCGAATGTGGCGATCAACGGCCTCGGCGGGCGCAGTCCAGTCGATGCGGGCATCGTCGGTAGAGATCTTGTGCGCATAAGAGGCTTCACCTACCTGCGGCTGCGGCGCGATGCTGCCGTCTTCCAACCCATCCATGGTCCGCACGAGGAGCTCGCCACCGGCATAGGCCAGCCGCGTCAATAGGTCATCCGCGGTATCGGTGTCTTGGATGTCCTCGTCGATCGTGGCGAGGATGTCCCCAGTGTCCAGGCCTTGGTCGATGCGGAAGGTCGTAGCACCAGTGCGAGAATCCCCAGCCGCAATGGCTGCTTGCACCGGTGCCGCGCCACGCCACGCCGGGAGCAGGGAGAAGTGAAGGTTCACCCAACCGTGCGTCGGAAGGCTCAGCAAGTCCTCGGTGATCAGGTTTCCGTAGGCAACCACGGGGATAGCCTCGGGAGCAATGTCTGCTAGTCGTGCACGCAGGGCATCACCGTCCTCGGTGCCAGGCTTAAGTGTGGTCGGCGTGAGCACCTCGATACCGTGTTTCTCCGCCAGTGCCTTCACCGGACTTGGATGAACGGTGCGGCCACGGCCCCGGCGGGCATCAGGCCGAGTAATGACGGCGGCCACCTCATGGGGTGAGTCAATGAGCTTCTCCAAAGCCACAACTGCGGGCTCCGGGGTTCCGGCAAAAACAATACGCACTGCTAGAGCATGCCTTTCTCGTGTGAGAGTTTCTAAATCTAATGTTCAAAAATGAATCTGCTGTACTGCTGATTAAGCAGGGCTACGGCTATGCGTTGAACCACTCCGATTGGCGGATGGTTTTCATAGAGTCCTTCCGAAGCTCATCGCTCAGACGCTGCAAGAACAAGATCCCATCCAAGTGGTCCGTCTCGTGTTGGATACAACGCGCCATCAGCCCAGAGGCAAGCATGGAAATCGGGCGGCCGTGTGGGTCGAATCCGCGCAGAAGTACGGTAGAAAAGCGTTCAGTGGGCTGAGAAATGCCGGGGATGGACAAGCAACCTTCGGTCCCCAACTGCATGTCCTGGCCCACCGCTTCCCATACCGGGTTAATGACGGCACCGCGCAAACCATGCTGATAATGCGAGCAATCGAAGACAAAGATGCGCTTGGTCACACCGATCTGGTTGGCCGCTAAACCTACTCCCCCTGCGGCTTCCATTGTCTCCAGCATGTCCTGAGCCAAGCGTTCCAATGATGGCCCGAACTCGGTGATTTCCTCAGCTCTGGTGGTGAGGACCGGGTCGCCGTAGAGACGAACCTCTCGCACGGTCATAGTGGTACTCCTCGTGGTTGACGGTGTGGCACGTCGTGCGGGGGTTGTCGGCCTTGGCATTCCTTGCCTGCCCAGGGCCCTCCGCGCTCCTGCACCGAGAATAGTTCACCTTCCGCGGGAGGCGCTCGACAGGGGTGGAAAGGAGCGCAGCGTTAACCGATGTTTATCGGATCCACGGCGATACGCAGAGGCAAAACATCCTTGCGAGCGCTGCGCAAGGAATTGGCTGTGCGCAAGGCCTGGCCCAGCAGGGACCTCGGGCCCAGCGGGGTTCGAATTAGCAGACGCTGTGGTTCGCCGCCGCGCTCATGATCGTATTCACCCGGTAAGCTCACGCCAGGCGGCAACGGTACGGGCCCGAGAAGCTCCGCATGCTCCGGCAGTTCCGCTAGCTCCAGGAAGGCATCGAGGGAGGCGTCCGCCCCGTCGATCGCCGCCATATGCACCGCGGGCGGAAAGCGAACCTCGCGGCGCGCCTGCAACTCGGCCGCCGCGGCGCCCACCATGTCCCACCGGCTAAAGAAATCCACAAGCGGCAGCTGTTCATCAGCGGCGACGATAACGACACCACCCTCCTTGGCTGGCGCAACGAGGGTGGCCGCCGCGGCCCATGTGGCCAATGTGTCCTCCGTGGCGCGCAGATCCTGGCGGCCGAGCAACGCCCCGGTTTCCACAAGGAGCGCAGCCCCGTACATCCCGCCTTTCGCTACGCGCGGCTCCGCGCCGGGTGTCGCGATGACGAGCGCGGGCGCGTCTGGGATTTCATCTACGACGGTGGATCCACCGGATTGAATCACGCGTGTATTGGGAAAGGCCCGGCCCATCTCTTCTGCGGTGCGCTCGGAGCCCAACACGATGGCGCGCAACCGCGGTGAGCCGCACTCCGAACAGCGGTAATGCGCGTCAACGCGCCCGCACCACCGACACGTGGGCAGCGCCGCAGAATCGGTCGACTCGTGCTTCGAGCCGCGAGCGCAAGGCAGACCTAAGGGACCGTTGCAATGACGACACCGTGCAGGAGATGCACACTGCCCACAGGCGAGGATTGGGGCATAGCCCTTGCGCGGGACTTGAACAAGGACGGGCTCGCCCCGGTCGAGGGCTGCGCGCGTGGCTTGGAAGGCGGGGCCGCTTACCGACGTCGTGCCTCCCCGCATATGGCGGGCCACGTTGACGCCATACGCACCCACCGCAACGATTTCGGGGCGCCTATCTTCCAGTGTGTTCGCGGCGGGTAGAAGATCGTGGGCCCACCCCGATTCAACGAGTAGTTGGGCCTCCGCGGTGCGGGCGTGGCCGGCGAGGATAAGGCTGCAACCTTCCTGCGCGGAGCGTGTGCTCAGCACTTCCCTGGAGTGAACATAGGGCTTGAGGTTGTCAACCAAGCTATCGTCGCCATCGTTGAGCAAGACGGCCAATTGGAGGCCCTTGACCGGGGCGAAGGCGGCGGAGCGCGTCCCGATGACGATTCGGGCTTGACCCGTCAACGCCGATAGATAGCGGCGATAGCGTGCCTGGGGGCCGGTGCTGTGCGCGAGCACCGTGATTTGTTTGGCAGAGACGTGGCGGCGAAAGGCCTCCTCGAGCTGATCCAGGTCCTTCTGGTCCGGTACGACCATGAGCACGCCGCCGCCTTGGAGCGCCACACTGGTGCCCAGCGCTGCCAGCGCGCTTGCCCAATCCTCGCCCGGCGCTATCTGCCATGCTGCTCGCGCAATATGGCCCGACAGCACCGAGTCCACGAAGGACTCACCATGCTGGTACCCGGACCAGGCAGAGAGATCCGGGTGCTCCGCTGTACCTAATTCTTCCCACGGTGTATCGACATCCGCTTCCTCAGCCTTGGCATGACGCGCCGGGATGGCGGCGCGGATGATATCAGAGCGCACGCCGCCATAACGGGCTGCAAGGGATTCGATGAGCGCCGACATTTCCGGCGAGTACACCGCAAAGGGTGAAATAACGCGATCGATATAGCGAAGCGATCCAGCGAAGTCGGAATCGCTGGCGCGGGAGAGCAGGATGGCGTCGACCAGCCGGCCATTGAAGCGAATGCGCACGCGTACGCCTGGCTGGGCGGCCTGCGAATCCGATTCATCGATGAGGTAGTCGAATTCGCGGTCCAGGTGCGCTACCCCCAACAAAGGCAACACCCGCGCGACCGGTTGCTGGGCGGCGGGTGTCTTCTTGGGCATAGCGCCCGATTCTACAGGCCGGCGGCGCGACGCAAGTCGACAGCCCGCGAGGTGTCCTCCCACGGAAGGTCAACATCGGTGCGGCCAAAGTGGCCATAGGCCGCGGTTTGACGGTAGATCGGGCGCTGCAGGTTGAGCTCGCGGATAATGGCGGCGGGGCGCAAATCAAAAACCTTGTCCACCGCAGCCTGAATGTCGGCATCGCTCAAACCGGCTTGAGCAGTGCCGAAGGTTTCGACATAGAGACCAACCGGCTTCGCGCGGCCAATAGCGTATGCAACCTGTACTTCGGCGCGGTCGGCCAGACCGGCGGCCACGATGTTCTTAGCTACCCAACGCATAGCGTAGGCGGCTGAGCGGTCCACCTTGCTCGGGTCCTTGCCGGAGAAGGCACCGCCACCGTGGCGGGCCATGCCGCCGTAGGTATCGACGATGATCTTGCGCCCAGTCAGGCCTGCATCACCCATTGGCCCGCCAAGAATGAAGGAACCAGAGGGGTTGATGAGAAGCTCGGTGTCTTCGGTGTAGTACTTGCTCAGATTCGCATCGTTGACGACCCACTCGACGACATGGGTACGAAGCTGCTCCGCGAGCCATTCCTGGGTCACCTCCGGATCATGCTGGGTGGAGATGACAATCGTCTCTAAGCGAGTCGGCACATCGTTCTCGTCATATGCAAAGGTGACCTGGGTCTTGCCATCTGGGCGCAGGGAAGGAACGATGCCTTCCTTGCGGACCTGGGTGAGGCGCCGCGAAAGGTGGTGTGCCGTAGAGATCGGCAGCGGCATGAATTCTGGAGTCTCATTCGTTGCGTAGCCGAACATGAGGCCCTGGTCGCCAGCGCCATATTGATCGTCATCCTCAAACTGGCCCGAGCGAACCTCGGTTGAGGCGTCCACTCCGGCACCAATCTCTTGGGATTGCTCACCAATGGCTACGTTGACTCCACAAGTGTGGCCGTCAAATCCCACGTCGGAGGAGGTAAACCCGATCTCCACGAGGGTCTTGCGTACAATCTGCGGGATCTCCACATACCCGGAGGTGCGCACCTCACCCACAACGTGAACTTGGCCCGTGGTGACAAGAGTCTCCACGGCGACGTGTGCGTTTGGGTCTTCCTTAAGGAGGGCGTCAAGAATGGCGTCCGAGATAGCGTCACAAATCTTATCCGGGTGACCTTCTGTCACGGATTCGCTGGTAAAAAGACGTACCGCCTGAACAGCTGTTTCAGTCACAAATCTTCCTTAAACTAGTTCTGCGCGCCGTGGGCAAGGCAGCGCCTATCCCACGTCCCGGCTAATAACACCGCCCCATCGTAGACCAAGCGGTCTACAGCTGCAAGAACGAGCGCTACCTTTCCAGAATTTCATTCACCACGTTAAGTATCTGGGCAGCTACAACGTGCTTCGATCCCGGATCAACCTCCACCGGATTAGCACCCTTCCGAAGGATCCACCCTGCACTCGTTGGCTGTCCGAAGACCTTGCCCTCCCCAACCTCGTTGGCCATGAGTACATCGCACCCCTTCTTCACGAATTTTTGCTGGGCGTACTCGAGCACGCTCGTGTGTGCATCCCCGGTCTCCGCTGCAAAACCGACGATGATGGCATCGCGCTTCAAGTCCCCATTCTCGCGGCGTTCGACCAACCCCTTGAGGATATCCGGGTTTTCTACCAGCTCGAGATGAGCTAAGTCCTCGTCAGCGGCCCCCTTCTTCATCTTGGAGTCCGCGACGGAAGCCGGCCGATAGTCTGAAACAGCTGCAGCCATGATGACGATATCCGCATCCGCTGCTTCAGCGTTCATTGCCTTGTGCATATCGCGAGTGGAAGTCACCCGCACAACGGAGGCGCCTGATGGAATCGGAAGCGCGTCAGTATTGCCGGCAACGATAGTTACATCTGCACCGCGCTGCGCGGCTACTTCTCCTAAGGCAAAGCCCTGGCGACCAGAGGAACGATTGCCCAGGTACCGCACCGGATCTAGGTTCTCCTGCGTCCCCCCGGCAGAAATCACGACCTTGAGCCCCTGCCAATCATGATCCACGCGGTGGCCAGCAATAATTGTGCGGGCAAACTCCGCTATCTGCCCCGGTTCCGGCAAGCGGCCTGCACCGGAATCAACGCCGGTGAGCCGCCCATGGGCCGGTTCCATCACGATAACGCCGCGACGACGCAATGTCGCCACGTTGTCTTGCGTCGCTGGATTGAGCCACATCTCCGTGTGCATAGCTGGGGCAATGATGACAGGACACGTAGCAACCAGCACAGAGGCGCTCAGCAGATCATCGGCGCGGCCACAGGCCAACCGAGCGATCAAGTCAGCGGTGGCTGGGGCGATGACGACGGCATCGGCCTGCTGCCCCAGTGCGACATGCTGCACCTCATCAACTGCATCGAAAACGGTAGTCGAGACCGGATGCCCCGACAGCGCCTCGAAGGTGGCTGCACCGACGAAATTTAACGCGGCTTCTGTAGGAATCACGCGGACATCATCGCCGTGCTCAGTGAAGTCCCGAATCAGATGACATGCTTTATAGGCGGCGATTCCGCCGGCCACACCGACAAGGATGCGACGCGGCTGCGTGGTTCCGCCTGCACCCGATGAAGCCGCCTCTGCGGGAGCCGAGGCAGTGCTGCTCTCTGGACAATCTGGGGTTTGCTGTACATCCTTCACTCGGACGATAGTACCCAAGACACAACAAACCCACCCAAGCGCCTCAAGCGACACTAGGGTGGGTCTATTTCGGAATACGCGCTAGGCTGCTGCCTTCACGGGCGAAGGCTAGTTGCCTTCCTCGTGGTCCAGCAGGCCGGCGTCGATCTCGCGCAGTGCGATGGACAGCGGCTTCTCGCCCGGCTCCGGGGTCACCAGCGGTCCGACGAACTCGAAGACGCCTTCGTCCTGTTCCTTGTAGTAGCTGTTGATCTGACGTGCGCGCTTAGCGGCGAAGATCACCAGGGCGTACTTAGACGAGACCTTGCCCAGCAGCTCATCGATAGGCGGGTCAGTGATACCCGTCGGCGGATCGAATACTGGCTCCGGCTTTGCGGCCTCAGAATTGGCAGGTGTGGTCACGTTGGTCACATGCACCTTTACTGTTGGTAGATGGTCAAAATCGTGGTCTATCCACGCAGGATAGCACTAATTGCAGCAACGGCCTCATCGAGATTGTCATTGACAACGATGTGGTCGAACTCTTTTTGCGCGGCAAGTTCCGTTTCTGCGGTGTGCAAACGGCGGTCGATCACATCCTGTGGCTCGGTACCGCGCCCAGTCAGGCGCTCCACCAAAACCTCCCAGGACGGTGGGGCCAGAAACACGGTTTCCGCCTCCGGCATCGCCGCCTTCACGTTGCGGGCGCCTGCAAGATCAACCTCCACCAACACTGGGCGACCAGCCAACATCGCTTCCCTAACGGGTTGAGCCGGCGTACCAGAACGCTGCAAACCACCGTGGATCTCTGCCCATTCGAGCATGTCTCCGGCGTCTATGTGTTCCTGGAAAGCCTCCGGGGAGACAAAGAAGTAGTCCACCCCATCAGACTCGCCGGGGCGGGGTTGGCGCGTCGTCATCGAGACGCTGAAGTAAAGGTTGTCTACATCATCGCGCAGGCGCGAAACCACAGTGGACTTACCCACAGCGGACGGCCCGGCCAGAACGACCAGGCGCCCGCGTGCAGTTTCGTCAGCCATTGCGCTAATTACTCGCCGTAGCCGAAACGCTCGAGCAGGGCGCGGCGCTGACGGTCACCCAGGCCACGCAGGCGGCGGGTCTGAGCAATCTCCAGGTCCTCCATGATTTCCTTAGCCTTGACCTTGCCAACCTTCGGCAGAGCCTCGAGAAGCGCGGAGACCTTGGTCTTACCGATGATCTCATCGGTCTCGGCCTTCTCCAGTACTTCCTGTAGGTTGGTTTCGCCGCGCTTCAGCGCAGCCTTGAGCTCAGCGCGAGCCTTGCGAGCCTCAGCGGCCTTTGCGAGAGCTTCTTTGCGCTGCTCATCTGTCAACTTGGGAAGGGCCACGGGTTTCCTCCGATTTCATTAGTACGAACATTGTCATCTGATGGCTAACACCAGAATCTCGGCTCACGGTGGGAAGATTTCCCCAGCGCGGGGTAGCTTTTGCTACCGCCGCGAACCGACTTCTGGCAATCCTAGCACTGGTCTGTACGCGATGACGTAACCCGGCCCCTTTCTATTAAAGGTTCCTGCACGTCAACGCACATGCCTTAAACAAAATACCAGGTAAACGGCGCGCCTGTTAATCCAGCGCGCCGTTTGAGACCGAGCTCTTTAGTCTCGGAACTCGGCAGCCGTATCAATTACGGCTTTGCGCAGGTCAGCAACGTCTGGGCCCGCCGAAAGGATGGCTCGGGAGACGTTGGCAAAGCCCAGCTCGGGTGCCGCGGAGGTGAGTTGCCTAACATCAGCCGGAGTCGCGCCCTGCGCGCCCACGCCCGGAAGAAGAACCGGACCATGTAAATGGTCTAATACCGGCGGCGCGTCGAGTGTCGCACCGACAACCACTCCGAGCGCTCCCACAGCGTCATCCATGACCATTGCCGCGGCATTGCGCTGTCCGAGTTCATCAACGACGCGCTGCGCGACGCTGCGGCCATCGACGCTCAGCGATTGCAACGCTACGGCCTCCGGATTGGAGGTCGCCGCAAGGACGAAGACACCAGCACGGGTCTTTTCCGCAATATCGAAGACAGGACTCAACGCTCCCACACCGAGGTAAGGCGATACCGTCACCGCGTCCGCGCGCAACGGCGAGTCCTCCCCCAGCCAGGCCTCGGCATAACCAGCCATGGTGGAGCCGATATCGCCGCGTTTAGCATCGGCCAGACTCAGGCAGCCTTGCTCGCGCAGCGCTGCCAGAACCTCTTCGAGGACGGCGAAACCGCGCGAACCACAGCGCTCAAAGAACGCCACTTGCGGCTTGACTACAGCTGCCGTGTCGGCGAATGCCTCTACGCAACGCATACTGAAGGTGCGCAGTCCGTCGACATCGACTGACAGGCCCCACGCCTCCAGGAGGTGTGGGTGTGGGTCAATACCTACGCACAGACGCCCACGTTGCCTACCCGCGGCGACAAGGCGATCGCCAAAGGTAGGTGCAGCATTAGTTGGCTGGGTCATGCTTAAGCTCCTGCAGCGCGCGAACCTTAAGATCTCCCTGACGCAGCGCCTCGATGCCCTGCACCGCCGCGGTAACGCCCTGAACGGTCGTCACCAGCGGAACCCCGACGGATACTGCCGCGGCGCGAATGTCATAGCCGTCGTGGCGTGCACCGGCGGAACCGGCCGGGGTGTTGAGGATGAGGTCGACCTTGCCTGCCAGGATGGCGTCGACGATGGACTCTTGTCCCTCCTCAGCCTCAGAGACCTTGACTGCCACCTCGCACTCCACGCCATTGCGACGCAGCATCTGCGCGGTGCCTGCCGTGGCGACGATGGTGTAGCCCATGTAGGCCAGGCGCTGAATCGGGAAGATCAGCGTGCGCTTGTCGCGGTTGGCCACGGACACGAAGACCGTACCCTCCGTCGGCAGCTCGCCGAAGGCGGCCATCTCACCCTTGGCATAGGCTGCGCCGAAGTTGTCGGCCAAGCCCATGACCTCACCGGTGGACTTCATCTCCGGGGAGAGCAGCGTGTCAAGCAGCTGACCGTCGGGGCGGCGGAACCGGTTGAACGGCAGCACGGCTTCCTTAACCGCAATCGGGTGCTCAATGGGCAGGGAGCCGCCGTCATAGGTGGACGGGATGATTCCCTCATCCTTGAGCTGCGCGATGGACGCGCCGAGCATGACGCGCGCTGCGGCCTTAGCCATCGGCACACCAGTGGCCTTGGACACGAACGGCACCGTACGGGACGCGCGCGGGTTGGCCTCAATGACGTAGAGGGTATCGTCCTTAAGCGCGTACTGGACGTTCATCAGGCCCTTGACACCGATACCATGCGCTAGACGACGCGTCGACTCCCGCACCTTTTCAATATCCTCCGGGCCGAGCGTCATCGGCGGCAAGGCGCAGGAGGAGTCGCCGGAGTGGATACCCGCCTCCTCGATGTGCTCCATGACTCCGCCGAGGTAGACCTCCTCGCCGTCGCACAGCGCGTCGACGTCGATCTCGATAGCGTTGTCGAGGAAGCGGTCCACCAACACCGGGTGATCCGAGGTGATCTCGGTGGCGCGCTCGATGTAGTCACGCAGGGAGTCTTCGTCATAGACAATCTCCATGCCGCGGCCGCCCAGCACGTAGGACGGGCGGACCAGCACTGGGTAGCCGATGTTCGCGGCGACCTCGCGGGCCTCATCGAAGGAGGTGGCGGTACCGAAGTCCGGTGCTGGAAGCTCGGCAGCGGCAAGCACCTTACCGAACTCGCCGCGGTCTTCCGCCAGGTCGATGGCGGCGGCAGAGGTTCCGACGACCGGAACGCCCGCGGCGGTCAGGCGCTCGGCCAAGCCCAGCGGGGTCTGCCCGCCCAGCTGGACGATGACACCGGCAACCTCACCACAGGCGGCCTCTGCGTGGTAGACCTCCATGACATCTTCGAAGGTCAAGGGCTCGAAGTAGAGGCGGTCTGCAGTGTCGTAGTCCGTCGATACTGTCTCCGGGTTGCAGTTGACCATGACCGTCTCATAGCCCTCGCGGGAGAGCTCCAATGCGGCGTGCACACAGGAGTAGTCAAACTCAATGCCTTGACCGATGCGGTTCGGGCCGGAGCCCAAGATGATGACCTTGCCCTTGGTCTTTTCGGAGTTGGCTCGCACCTCGGATTCCGCGTTCGGATCCATCTCGTAGGTGCTGTAGTGGTACGGGGTTTGTGCCTCGAACTCGCCCGCACAGGTATCAACGGTCTTGTAGACCGGGCGAATACCCAGGGACCAACGCAGGGAGCGCACGCCATCCTCACCGGCGAACTCCGGACGCAGTGCGGCAATCTGGGCATCAGAGAGGCCAAAGACCTTGGCGCGGCGCAACAACTGCGCGTCGAGCACTGGGGCGTTCTCGAGCTCCTCGCGGAACTGCACGAGTGCTTCGAGCTCCGCCAAGAACCACGGGTCCAGGTGGGAGTGCTCGTGGAGCTGCTCAACGGTAGCACCCAAACGCAGCGCCAGCTCGATGTCGTACATACGGCCATCGGTCGGGCGCTCTAGATCCTTGAGCACGGCGTCGAGGTCGGTGGCGCGCTCACCGGCGAAATACTCATCCGGCTTGGTCCAGAAACCAGAAGGCTTGCCCTCCAGCGAGCGCATGACCTTATTGAGGCCGGAGATGTAGTTGCGGCCAATGCCCATGGCCTCGCCCACAGACTTCATCGTGGTGGTCAGGGTGTCATCAGCGCCCGGGAACTTCTCGAAGGCAAAGCGCGGAGCCTTGACAATGACGTAGTCCAGCGTCGGCTCGAAGGCGGCCGGGGTCACGCCGGTGATGTCGTTACGAACCTCGTCCAGGGTGTAGCCGATAGCCAGCTTGGCAGCCAGCTTGGCAATCGGGAAACCGGTGGCCTTAGAAGCTAGCGCCGAAGAGCGGGACACACGCGGATTCATCTCGATGGTGATGATGCGGCCGTCATCCGGGTTCACAGCGAACTGGATATTGCAGCCGCCGGTGTCGACGCCGACCTCGCGGATGATGGCGATACCCTGGTCGCGCATCTTCTGGTACTCGCGGTCAGTCAAGGTCAAGGCCGGGGCTACGGTGACGGAGTCACCGGTGTGGACGCCAAGGGCGTCGACGTTCTCGATGGAGGCGATGACCACGACGTTATCGTCGCCATCGCGCATGAGCTCAAGCTCGAACTCCTTCCAGCCCAGGATGGACTCCTCGATGAGGACGTTCGCTTCCGGCGAGGCGGCCAGGCCGCCGCCGGCGATACGGTCGAGGTCCTCCTCGTTGAAGGCCAGACCAGAGCCCAGGCCGCCCATCGTAAACGATGGGCGTACAACGACCGGGAGGCCGAGCTCGGCGACAGTCTCGTGAACCTCATCCATGGTGTGGCAGACGCGGGAGCGCGCGGATTCGCCGCCGATGGAGGCCACGATGTCCTTGAATTTCTGGCGGTCCTCGCCGCGCTCGATGGCGTCGATATCGGCACCGATGAGCTCGATATCGTACTTCTTCAGGATGCCCAGGCGGTCCAGCTGTACGGCGGCGTTGAGGGCGGTCTGGCCACCGAGGGTTGCCAGCACGGCGTCGATAGGATTGCCCTCTTCTTTTTCCTTCTGGAAAATCTTCTCGATGAACTCGGGCTCGATGGGCTCCACATAGGTGTGGTCTGCGAACTCCGGGTCGGTCATAATCGTTGCCGGGTTGGAATTGACCAGCGTTACGCGCAGCCCTTCTTCCTTGAGCACGCGGCAGGCCTGGGTGCCGGAGTAATCGAACTCACAGGCCTGGCCAATAACAATCGGGCCGGAGCCGATAACCAGGACGTGATTGATGTCGTTGCGCTTTGGCATTAGTTTCTTCTTCCTCTTCCTGGTTGCGTTCTACTTGTTCGGGGACTTCTCAGTCATGAGCTCGATGAACTGGTCAAAGAGCGGGTTAGCATCGTGCGGGCCAGCAGCAGACTCGGGGTGGTACTGCACGGAGTAGGCCATGCCGTTCTTGAGCGCTACGCCCTCGATGGTGTTGTCGTTGAGGCAGGTGTGGGACACAACTGCCGGGCCGAAGTCAGTATCGAACTCCTCGCCCGCCGGGTTCTCCTTGCCGGATGGGCTGGCCAGGGCGAAGCCGTGGTTCTGGGAGGTGATGTCGATCTTGCCGGTGAGCTGGTTGCGCACCGGGACGTTGATGCCGCGGTGGCCGAACTTCAGCTTGTAGGTGTCCATACCCAGCGCGCGGCCGAGGATTTGGTTGCCAAAGCAGATGCCAAAGAAGGGGTACTTGGCAGCAAGGATATCGCGCACGATGCCCACCATGGTGTCAGCGGTAGCCGGGTCGCCCGGACCGTTGGAGACAAACACGCCATCCGGGTTGTACTGCTTGATCTTCTCGAAGGGGGTGTTGGCTGGAACCACGATGGTCTCGATGCCGCGCTCGGCAAAATTCTTCGGGGTTGCGGTCTTCACACCCATGTCATAGGCCACGACGGTGAAGCGCTTCTCCCCTACAGCTGGGAAGGTGTAGACCTCATCGGTCGAGACTTCTTCGGACAGGTCAAGACCTGCCATGGATGGCTGATTCTTGACCTCAGCGATGAGCTCCTCGACGTCCCGCTCAGCTGCCTCGCCGGAGAAGATACCGGCCTTGATGGAACCGTGGTTACGCAGGTGACGCACCAGGGTACGGGTATCAATTCCGCCGATGCCGATGATTCCCTGCTTCTCCATCTCCTCCGGCAGGGAACGGGCGGCGCGCCAGTTGGAAACACGGCGGGCAAGGTCACGGATAACCAGGCCGGCAACCCAAATCTGGTCGCCGTGGGACTCGCTGTCCTCATCGTTCCAGCCGGTGTTACCAATCTGGGGCGCGGAGGCCACGACGATCTGACGGTGATAAGACGGGTCAGTCATGGTCTCTTGGTAGCCAGTCATGGCGGTAGTAAAGACGGCCTCGCCCAGGGTTGTGCCCGTGGCACCGAAGCCGAAGCCACGGAAAGTGCGGCCATCGGCGAGGACCAAGATGGCGGGAGTGGTGCTAGTGGAAGTCACTGTGCGTTAAACCTTTCAGTGAATTTGTCGGTGAAGGGTTGGTTGTGTTGGCTATGAGCGTTGGGTACTCGGGTTGAGCAACTCTGACTCTCGATTATCCCGATTATTCGTCTGCCTCGTCACCACTTTCAGCAGAGAGGTCGTAGGTCACCGCGCCGCGCAGGATGGTGTAGGTAACGCGCGCGCCAAACTCCTCCCCCTCATAGGGGTTGTTCTCCGACTTCGAGGCCAGGCGGGTGGAATCTGATACCCACTCATGTTCCGGATCAACGATGGTGAGGTTGGCCGGCTCGCCGACCGCAATCGGGCGACCATGGCCGGGCAGGCGGGTAATCTCCGCCGGACGCTCCGACATGACGCGAGCAACGAAGCGCCAATCCGCCAGACCAGTGGCGACAAAGAGCTTGGCGATGACCGCCAGGGAGGATTCAAGTCCCAGCATGCCCGGCTTGGCGTGCTCGAACTCGACGCACTTGTCTTCGCTGCCGTGCGGGGCGTGGTCCGTTGCCACGACGTCGATAAGCCCGTCGAGCAATGCCTGGCGCAGGACCAGGGTGTCGGATTCCTCGCGCAGCGGCGGGTTCACGCGGAAGACGCCGTCGTAGGTCACCAGCTTGTCATCGGTCAGCAGAAGGTGGTGCGGGGTCACCTCAGCAGTCAGCGGGATGCCCTGTTCCTTGGCCCACTTGAGCAGCTCGACTGTGCCCTTCGTCGAAGCGTGGCAGATGTGCATACGATTGCCGTAGTCACGCGCGAGCAGTGCGTCGCGCGCCACGATCGATTCCTCAGCCACGCGCGGCCAGCCGCGCAGACCCAGGCGGGCGGCAACCTCGCCCTCATGGGCGCTCGCGCCTTCGGTCATACGGTGATCCTCTGCGTGCTGGGCCAGCAGGACGTCGAGCCCCTTGGCGTATTCCAACGCACGACGCATGAGCTGCGGGTCCTGGACACACTTGCCGTCGTCGGAGAACATGCGCACCTTGGCATCCGAGCGGGCCATCATGCCGAACTCGGTCAGCGTTTTACCCTCCAAGCCCTTCGTGATGGAGCCAACCGGATGGACGTCGCACAAACCGCGCGCCTGGCCCTTGGCCCAAACGGACTCCGCGATGATCGGCTGGTCCGTGACCGGGGAGGTATTCGCCATGGTGAACACAGCGGTAAAGCCGCCCTTGGCGGCGGCCCGCGAACCGGTCTCGATGGTCTCGGTGTCCTCGCGGCCCGGCTCACGCAGGTGGACGTGCATGTCCACCAGGCCCGGCAGCAGCACGTTGCCGCCCCCGTCGATGGTGCGGTCGACGCCTTCCGCTGGGGTGATATCGGCGGCGCCGATCGCCTCGACGACGCCATCCTTGATCAGGATGTTAGTGGGTTCCCCTTCCCCATAGGGGCGAACATTGGTGATGAGCAAGGTGCCCGCCGCGGGAGCAGAGAGCACGCCGGTGTCTGGATTAGTAGTCATGGTTTCTGAAAAGCTCTCCTCGTTGATTTATGAGATAACTCGTTTTAGATACCGGCGTTCTCGCCGTTGGTGAGCAGCGTAAAGAGGGTGGCCATGCGCACGTGGACACCGTTGTGGACCTGCTGGAGCACCGCGGTGTTGTCATAGTCAGCCACCGCGTAGTTGATTTCCATGCCGCGGACCATGGGGCCCGGGTGCATGATGATGGCGTCCTTCTTCATGGCAGCAGCGCGGTCCTTGGACATCCCGTAAAGAGCTGCATACTCGCGGTGCGAGGGGAAGAAGCCGCCGTTCATACGCTCAGCTTGGACGCGCAGCATCATGACGACATCGGCCTTGGCCACCTCGGAGTCGAAGTCATGGGAGACGCGCACCGGCCAGGTGTCGACGCCAAAGGGCAGTAGCGTCGGCGGAGCGACAAGCGTAACCTCAGCGCCCAACGTCGACAGCAGGTCCACGTTGGAGCGCACGACGCGGGAGTGCAGGCAGTCACCGACGATGGTGACGTTCAGGCCCTCGAAGCCGGTGCCAGAGGCGGAGCGATCCGTACCAAGGTGTAGGCGCTGGCGCATCGTGACGGCGTCGAGAAGCGCCTGCGTGGGGTGCTGGTGGGCACCATCGCCGGCGTTAATCACGCTCGGGCCCTGTCCTCCCGGTGCTACCCAACCGGCCAGCTGCTGCGCCGCGCCGGAGGAAGGATGGCGGATGATGATGGCATCGGCGCCGATGGAGGTCAGCGTAAGCCCAGTGTCCTTGAGGGACTCGCCCTTCTTCACCGAGGACGTCGAGGCAGACAGGTTGATGACATCCGCCGACATCCATTTTCCAGCCGTTTCAAAGGAGGAACGAGTACGGGTGGAGTTCTCATAGAACAACGTAAACACGGTTCGCCCGCGCAGAGTCGGCAGCTTCTTGACTTCGCGGCCGTCCAAGGCTTCCCGGAAACGGTCGGCCTCATCCATGAGCCCAAGGATTTCCTCGGCGCTGTGGTCGGCGATATTGATGAGGTGCTTCATTTATGCCTCCTTGCCGGGCTGTGCAGTGAAGCGGGTAAGAATGACGGCATCCCGGCCGTCGATGTCGGTGTTGTATACGGTGACGTCCTCGTCGCGTGCGGTGGGGATGTTCTTGCCCACGTAATCAGCACGGATGGGAACCTGGCGGTGTCCGCGGTCCACGAGGACGGCAAGTTGGATGATGTCGGGGCGCCCGATATCTGCCAGGGCATCTAACGCAGCGCGGATGGTGCGGCCGGAATACAGCACATCATCAACAAGGATGACCGTGGCGCCGTTGATACCACCGGCTGGGACTGTGGTGGGCTGCAATGCCCGGTGCGGGCGGGCATATAGATCGTCGCGGTACAACGTGATGTCAAGGGAGCCCCAGGGAACCTCCACCCCGGAGAATTCCTCAATCTTTTCGGCAAGGCGCTGCGCCAAAGGCACGCCACCAGAGGGAATGCCTAAGAGCAGGACTCGAGGAGATTCACTCGAATCAAGCGCCGTTTTCTCAATGATCTGGTGCGCGATGCGTGCGACAGTACGCGCGACGTCTTTCGAGCTCAGCAGCTCGTTGGACTCCGCGTGGGTGCCGGTTTCACTCATCGTGACCTCCTTCCCCGCCTCACGGTGCGGTCTTTAAAGGATGTCGGACAATGGTTAATAGGACTTGTCTATGCTTGAAAGCCAGCACCAACCATAGCACTCTTCATCCGTGCTGTATACGCCCTCGCACCCCCGAATTTTCTCAGGCAGGTCCATAGACAGTGAGTTTTACTACCCAGCACGTTGTTCCAGCCCCGCGCGAAGAGGTATGGCAATGGCACACCCGCCCCGGGGCGCTCGCCCGCCTCACCGCGCCATTTGGATTCATGTCTCCCCTGCAGCAGGCAGAGTCACTGGCAGACGGAACATCGGTCTTGAGCTTGCCTGGCGGCCTGAAATGGGTTGCCCGGCATGATTTGAGTAGGTACCAGCCGCGGCGTTCCTTTGCGGATGTGTGCATCAACGCCCCCTTCCGTTCGCTGGCCAACTGGCGCCATGAACACCTCTTTGAGGATCACCCGGAAGGCACACTCATCACCGACAAGGTGGACACACGCATTCCCACGGGTGCGGTGGAGTCGGTCTTTGCCTACCGCCAGCAACAGCTCATCGAAGACTTTCGCTTTGCCCAACGGCTCGGTGAGCTCAACGCCGAGCCCCGCACAATAGCGATTACGGGAACGCACGGGACGGTTGGCGCTGCTGTGGCCGCCCAACTTGGCACCTTGGGCCATACCGTCGTTCCTTTAGTGCGCTCCTCCCCGGGTGCCGGCGAACGCTTGTGGCGCCCAAACATTCCCGCCAAGGATTTGTTAGAGGGAATCGATGTTCTCATCCACCTAGCCGGGGAGCCAATCTTCGGTCGTTTTAATTCCGCTCACAAGGAGGCGATCCGGGATTCGCGCGTGGGCCCCACTCACCTGTTGGCCCAGCTTGTAGCCCAGACACCATCCGTGTCATCGATGATCTGTGCCTCCGCCATCGGCATCTACGGTCCGGACCGGGGCGACGAGGATCTCACCGAAGAATCGGAGCGTGGGGATGGTTTCCTCGCCGACGTCGTGGGGGCGTGGGAGGAGGCCTGCGCGCCGGCGCGCGAGGCGGGAAAGCGCGTGGTGAACCTGCGCACCGGCATAGTGCAATCAGCCAACGCGGGTATCCTCCCGCTGCTACGTGCATTGTTTTCTACTGGACTCGGCGGCGCGTTCGGCAAGGGCACCATGTGGAATAGCTGGGTTGCACAGGACGATCTTTCAGACATGTTTGTCCGCGCCGCACTCGACCCAGAGTCGCAGGGCGCGATCAACGGGGTCTCCCCGCAGCCGGTGCTCAACCGAGACTATGTCGACGCCCTCGGCGCCCTGCTCCACCGTCCCACCTTCATCCCCATTCCCAGCGTCGGGCCCGCCCTGCTGCTGGGTAAGGAAGGCGCACGCGAGCTCGCACTGGCTAACCAGAAGGTGGTGCCCAGCCGGCTGGAGAATCTGGGCCACGTCTTCCGCTACCCAGAGCTAAAACCAGCGCTTGCCCACGAACTCGGCGGCGAACAGCTCGTCGATGCCCCCACCTGCGCACCCGAGGAGGACGGCTCCGGTAGTGTCGGGGCCGGAAAAGATTAAGAAATATGTAGCAAGTAGCAAAGTGAGTAGAAGAATTGACGGACACCACTAATCACGACGACACGCAGCAGCGCCAGCTGCAGCCCGACACCCCCATCGAGGAGGTCACCCTCGAGCGCATCGCGGAGATCTTTGAGTCAGAGAACTTGGAGTACCGCATCGAAGAGCAAAAGACCCAGGACGGCCAGACGGTCAACCTTCTGCGCACCGGTTTCTCCAACGCCGCCATTGCCTTCCAGCTCGTTGGCTCCTCACTCATCGTCGATTCCGTGTGGCGCGGCTCGGTCCCCGCCTCTGAGGGACCTGCGCTCCTCATGCACATCAACGCGTGGAACCAGGACCATTTCACCCCGACTTTCCGCTTCTTCGAGGCGCCCGACAACGCCCTGGCGGTGTCTGGTGCGCGTGATCTCGACGTGACACATGGCGCCTCCCGCAACCAGCTTGGCGCGTTCGTCATGTCTACCTTGGATGCCGTGTTGCAGTCCTTCGAGTGGATTGAACAGCAGTACCCGCAGCTCGTTACCTGGAAGGAGCACAACCATGACTAATCCGACAACCACCGCCGCCGAAGACCCGCACGCACTGCCGGAGGTCACCCTCGACCGCATCATCGAGGCGATGAAGACCTTCGACATCGAACTCGAGCCAGTCACCGGCCGCGACGATGCCGCCACTGCAAACCTCAACGGTCTGCCCTGCATGTTCGCCGTGTTGGAGAGCGTTGCCATCGTGCGCTGTGATGTGCCGACGGACGTCAACTACGCCAAGGCTGATGCAGGCCTTTTCCTGGCGGCCAACCAGATCAACTCCGTGGCCATGGGTGCCCGCGCGGTGATCGCGGACTTCGACGGCATGCTCCTCGTTCGCACTGAGGCCGACCTTCCGTGCGCGGCCGGGATGACCGACGAACAACTCGCAGCCGCACTGCGCGCCTCCGTGGACGGCGTCATCAACGCCCAGAACGCCATGGTCGCCGCCGCCGAAGAAATGGCCAAGCTCGGGTCCGAGTCCGCCGCGCAGGCAGGCGAGGGATCCGAGGACGCCCAGGGTGAACAGCAGTGACCGATCTCCACGTGGTTGAGCCGGTCACCATCGACCGGTTGGCGCAGTTGTGCGAGCTTATCGACGCCGACTATGCCCTCGTCGAGGCAGCACCGGAAGCCACCGAGGACGCTGACACTGGCGACACCGCATCCGCGCGGCGCGTGCTGCAGACCGGTGTCCCCCATATCGCTGTGCACTGTGACCTCGACGCCGAGGGCGACGTGTTGAGCGCCTTCGCTTCCTGGGAAGGCACGCTTCCCGCGCACTTGGAGCAGGACGTGGCTGCCGCCGTGGCGGAGCTGAACTGGGCTAGCGTTGCACCGACGTTGAGTTACCTCATGGAAGAGGATGCAAAGGGAAACGAGGAAATCCACCTAGGCGCCAACCGCGCGATGGCTGTGGGCGAAGGCCTCTCCTTGGCCCAGCTGGGCCACTTCCTGCTGAGCTCGCTCGCCAGCTTCGCGGAAATCTTCGATATCGTGGCGCAGCGCTTCCCGCAGGCAGTCACCTGGGATAAGGAGGAGCAAGCATGAGCCACAACTCGACAACGAACCAGAATGCATCCGTAGGTTCCGATCCCTTCGATATCATGTCCGGCTCACCACTGCCCGCCGTGAGCCGGGATCGCGTGCTCACCGCGCTGAACAGCACCGAACTGGACATGGCGGCCACTGCGCACCCGGAGGATGCGACTGCCGCAGTTGCCCGCCTCAACGATCTGGACTGGGTCATCACCGTGGAAGAGGGCCTCGTGCGCATCGAGTGCGTACTCTCCACGCAGCTCAACGCCGACATGCTCCCCATCTTCCACGTCCTGTGCAATGAGTTCAATGCAGGCGCATTCGATGGGCGCGCGCTCGTCGGGCTGGTCGAGGATGAGGTGGAGCTGCGCGGTGACGCCTGCTTCGTCACCACTGCCGGACTGAACGAAGACCAGCTCTTCCACGCGCTTAACGTGGGCGTCATCAATGCCCAAGAAGCTCTGCTCTCTGTTCTCGATACCTTCAACGCCGCGGCCCGTGAACTTGCCCGCGACGTCGATGACGCAGAAAGCGACTAGCTCTTAGTCGGCGTCCTTAATGCGCTGGCGCTCTACTTCCGGATCAAAGTCGGGCGCTGGCCATTCCAGGTCCAGGTGGCGTAGGAGATCCACGATGAGGAACTTCAGCGCCATCCGGGCATACTTTTTATTATCGGTGGGGATGACGTACCAGGGTGCGTAGTTTTCATCTGTGCGCCGAATGGCATCCTGATAGGCCGCCATGTAGTCATCCCAATAGGCCCGCTCTTCCACATCGGAAGGGTCATATTTCCAGAACTTGTCCTCCCGTTCCGTGCGCTCCAGTAGGTTCTTCTTCTGCGCGTCCTTGGACAGATGCAAGAAAACCTTGATGACTTTGACGCCCTTCGCCGTCAGATCCAGCTCATAGTCGCGGATGGCTTCGATGCGTCGGTCCACTTCTTCTTCATCGACCCACTCGTGTACGCGTTGGATGAGGACATCTTCGTAGTGCGAGCGATCAAAGGCCACGATTTGCCCCGGCTGTGGGTCATGCTTGCGGATGCGCCACAAGAAGTCGTGTTCTAATTCCTCCTCGGTGGGCTTACCAAAGCTCACGGTCGTGGTTCCCTGAGGGTCAAAGGTGTTCAACACGTGGCGGATAGCCCCGCCCTTGCCCGAGGTATCCATGCCCTGCAAGACAATGAGCACCGCTGGGGCGTCCTCACCATAGCTGCGACCATTGGCAAAAAGCCGCTCTTGGAATTCATACAGCTCATCATCGTACTTGGAGAAGCGAGCGGCGAGCTCCTCCTTATCGCCGTCAAAACCGGGGGTTGCCGAAGCATCGACCGAATCAATCTGAAAATTCTTGCCAGCGCGCAGGGACAGTGCGTCCTCAATCTTGAATTTCGCCATGGGTCCCACCCTACCCAGGCGCTGTCTAAGCACCCAGAGTGAACAAGCCTCGCAGCAATGCGCTGAGCGCCCCCAAGCTTGCCAGCGATAGCGAGAGCTTATGCGCCTTGTCCCGTGAGACCCGTCCTGCAATCTTCTTACCTAGGAAGATGCCAATGCACATGCCAACGACGCCGCAGGGCCACACCAGCCAGTGCAAGCCCTCAAAACCGCCGGATCCCAAGAAGAATTTGGTCAACACCGACGACAGGCCGCCAATGAAGAAGCAGGGCTGTAGGGTTGGCGCGAGGACCTCCTTGGGCCACCGCGCAGCCTGCGCATACACAGTGATGACCGGGCCGGCCACGCCCGCAAGCGTGTTGGTGAACCCACCCAAGATGCCCGCGGAAATGGCTGGGCCCGTACCGCGCATCTCCGGGACGAACTTTCGCCCGAAGACCACCACACCCAACGCGATCAACAAGGCCGCGCCAACGAGTACCAACAATGCTGCGGTATCAGTACGCGCGATGAGCAGGGCTGCCGGGATCGAGCCGAGGATCATGAAGGGGCCGATGCGCAGCCACTTTCCCCAATCCACATTCTCACGCATCGAATAGGTCGTGAGAACAGCGTTAAGGCAGGCCAAAACATTGATGACCATGATGCCTTCCACCGGGCCGAGGAAGAGGGTCAGGATTGGTCCACCAATGAGGCCAAGGCCCATGCCGGATACTCGTTGCAGGCAGGAGCCAGCTAGAACTGTGAAGAGAACAACGAGCGGTATTGCCAGTACAGACATGTCCCCTTAGCCTCGGTACCGTTCCATGACAGCAGCAGCCACATGCTCCGGGAACATACCCGTGACATCGCCTCCGTAGTGTGCCACCTGCTTGCACAGCGAGGAGGAAATGTAGCCGTACTTCTCATCTGTTAGCAAGAAGACCGTATCGATACCGGAAAGGCGCCGGTTCATCTGCGCCATGGGCAGCTCGTATTCATAGTCCAAGGAGGAGCGAAGGCCCTTCACAATCGTGTCTATGCCATGCGCGCTGGTGTAATCCACGAGCAGCCCGCCCCACCAATCCACCTCGATTTCCGGGGCGACGGTACGGCGAATCAAATCCACGCGCTCCTCCACGCTGAACAACCCGGAAGGCTTGTCTGGGTTGCCCGTCACCAGGACCGTGACCTTGTCAAAGAGCTCGCTCGCTCGGTTAAACACGTCAACGTGCCCTAGCGTGATGGGATCGAAAGAGCCGGGGCATACGGCGTGGGTCGGCATGGCTAGTCCTCCTGGTTGTCGGTGTGATTGGTGTCCGAGGTCTCCGCGTCGCGGTGATAAATCGCCATATCAAAACGCGCGATACCGAAGGTCCGCTTCTTGAGCTTCTGACCGGTGGGCTCGAAGCCTTCCGGCCATTGTGTCTGTGGCGAATCTACATGGCGCTCGATGACAACTATCGCGGCGTCATCCAGCACCGGCTCGATCGCAGCGAGAAGTCCGTCGACGTCATCGAAGTTATACGGCGGATCCGCGAGCACCATGTCGAAATAGCCGCGCGGTGCGGTGGCCAGGTAGGAGGAGGCATTCATTTCTCGTACCTCTACGCGCGGGTGCTTGACCACCCCAATGTTATGGCGGATGACCTTTACGGCCGCGGCGTTGTTCTCCACGAGGACGACTTCTTCGGCACCGCGGCTGGCCGCCTCCAGACCCAGCGCACCTGAGCCCGCAAACAGATCCAGCACGCGGGAATCAATGAAACCCCAACGCACGTTCAGAGATGAGAAAAGTCCCTCACGGGCACGGTCGGACGTGGGCCTCGTCCCGGCTTCGGGCACCTTGATGGTGCGCCCGCGGGCCTCCCCGGCGATGATTCTGGTCATGGCTTCTACCCTATCTCCCCTGTCCCAGCCGCGGAGACTCCCCTAGTTCTTCTCCAAAAACCCCTGCTCATCGGCGCTCAGGTTGTGCGTCAACTGCTCCGCCAGGTCAGGATTGCGCTCAACCAATGCGGCGGCATCGGCATGCGTGCGCTCGATGATGTCCCTGTCATAAACAAGGTCGAGCAATTTGAGCGTGCGCTTCGTGCCGGATTGGAGCGTTCCCAAGATGTCTCCTTCGTGGCGTTGCGTGAGATCCAATTCGGCAAGGTCAAAGCCGGACGACGTATCCGCGATGGCTTTAATGCGCCGAAAGGACTTGCTGTCTGGCTCGGCCAGCGTATGCAGCAAACACACGGATTCGTTTCCCCCGCGGCCCACGCGCCCGCGCAGCTGATGTAACTGCGAAACTCCAAAATTCTCCGATTCACGGATGAGCATGACGGTGGCGTTGGGCACATCGACGCCGACCTCGATGACCGTGGTGGCCACGAGGACGTCAATCTCCCCGCGGGCGAATCGCTCCATCACCTCATCCTTATCGGGCATCTTGCCGTGGAGCATCTCCACTCGAAGCCCGCGAAAAGGTAGGTTGCGCAATTGCAAAGACATGGTTTCCACCCCGCCCTCGCCTTCAATTCGCGGGCAGACGATATAGGCCTGGTGGCCTTTGCTCACCTCTTCGCGAATGCGCTCGATGGCGCGGCGCACCCATTCCGGTTTCCATTCAGGCACCACCGCGGAAAGGATGGGTTTGCGCCCACCGGGAAGCTCCTTGAGCGTCGAGACTGCCAGGTCACCGAAGACGGTCATGGCAATGGTGCGCGGAATGGGGGTTGCTGTCATCACCAGCACGTGCGGGCTGATGCCCTCACGCGTCTTGGTGCGCAGACTATCGCGCTGCTCCACGCCGAAACGGTGTTGCTCATCCACGATGACCAGGCCAAGATCGAAAAACTCTACGCTGTCCTGGATGATGGCGTGGGTGCCGATGACGATATCGGCCTCACCAGAAACAATCTCCAGCAGCGCCTTGCGCTTCTCCGCCGTCTTCATCGACCCTGTCAAGACCGTAACGGTGACACCATCCGGAACGCTGGCGCTTATCGACGCCCCATGCTGCGCCGCCAGCACCTCCGTCGGCGCCAGGAGCGCGGCCTGCTTGCCGGCGTCTACCGCTTGCAGCATGGCGCACGTGGCAACGAGCGTTTTCCCCGAACCCACCTCGCCTTGCAGCAGTCGCATCATGGGCGCGGTGCCGCAGAGATCAGCATCGATTTCGGCGATGACGCGGCGTTGGCCGTCGGTTAGCGCAAAGGGCAGCTCAGAAAGCAGCTCATCGCGGTAGCCCTCCAGAATGGCTGGCATTGGGGTTGCCGTGCGCGCCTTGACGTCGCGCTGACGAAGGGCCATGACCAATCCGATCGACAAGGCCTCGTTGTATTTCAGACGCTGGATGGCGCGTTCCGGCCCGCTGTCTCCCGGTTCGTGGATTTCGCGCACTGCCTGATCGAGCGTCACCATCATCCGATAGTCCAGCGGCTCCGGAATAGGCGGGGTGTGTTCGAGGACCTTGTGGATGGCACCCATGATGTACCACGACGTCACCTTCCCGCTGGCCGGGTAGACGGGGATCCATTCACGTTGCAAGAAGGTGTCTAGTGAACCGAACTGGGAGAGCTTCTTGAGCGAGCCTGTCCCCTGCCCGGTTGCGCTATCCAGCAGGGACTCCTGATAGCGGCCGGGATCAAGGATGAGGAAGTCGGGGTGCTGCAGGCTGGGATATCCGCGAAAGTACTTCAGCTTGCCGGAGAGCATGACGCGCATACCTCGGCCCAGCACGCGCTGGACGTAGTGCGCGTTAAAGAAGGAGGCTTGGACTCCGTTATCCATGTAGAGGATAAACACCATGGCTTTAGAGGTGTGCTTGACGCGGGCCTCCTCGATGACGCCGGTGATGGTGACGTGATCTCCGTCCTCGGCACCGCCGAGGCCCACGTCCTTGTTGTGGCGGATATAGTCACGCGGATAATGGCTAAGCAGCTCCCCGCACGTGGTGTAGCCGAAGGCGCGCTTGAACGCCGCGGCATCCTTCTTTGCCAGTACTTCCGTCAGCGCCCGATCGTCTTGCCATCCCAGCATGGTCTACTCCACCCCGATCTCCGTGCGCAATCCGGGAACTCGAAGCACAACGACGTCGACACCAAGAATCTGCGTCAACTCTTCAGCATCGATGTCACAGCCGGACAACACAGTGATTTGTTCGCCCCCATAGGCCAACTGGGTGCGGCATGCCGCGATGATGCCGTCGAAGCTTTCTGTTTCCGGATGAGCCACCCGCATAGAACGCGCGGCATCGGACATAGCGGCCACTACTTCGGCCGAACGAGAGGGGTTGGGCGAATACACCGATAGCGCAGCGAGCCCGGCCACGATGGAGCCAGTTGGTATGACTGTCGCCCTGCCTGGATCCCCACCGCACCCGTTGGGCAGGAAAAGATCGCCTACCGCAGCATTCTCTAGATCCTCGCCGGGCCCAATTGCTCGCGCCCCAGCCTTCTCAAATAGCTCCCGTGCGGCACCTTCGGGCACCGCAGCAAAAATGCGCCGCTGCGGGCTCTCGCCCTCGCTGTGCTTCGTGGCGCACGCCCCCGCCTCTGCGGGCGGCAGCGCTTCGAGCCGCAGGTTGCTGACCTTTCCCAGGCCGTAAGCCTTTTCGATCACCGTGCCGGCCTCAGAACTATGGATGTGAACGCTGGCAGAGGTGTCCGTCGCCCGCGCGATGACAAGGCTATTGCCCAGCGGGGCCAAGGTTTGTTCAACCTCAGCGAGGTTTCCCTCGAAGAAGAAGACGGCTTCGATCTCTGCGAGCTCCTCAGGTTTCTCTGGCGCCGAAACGCTCAACGGCTGGTTGGCGGGTTCTTCACCGGTGACCTGTGCAAGCAGGCACTCCAGCAGAATCACGAAGCCGGTACCGCCGGCATCCACGACACCCGCCTCGCGCAGCGCGGGCAGTTGCGACGGAGTCTGCGCCAAGGCCTGCCGTGCGGCGTCTAACGCCGCAACCAGGATGCCGTGCAGCTGGGCACCGGGCTGCCCGGCGGCCTCACTGGCAGCGGCCGCTGCAGCGCGCAAAACGGTGATGATGGTGCCTTCTACTGGGGCGGCAAGCGCGCGATCGACCAACGTGACAGCCAGCGTCAAAGCATCAGCGAGGACCGCGCCATCCACGCGCGAGTCCGTTGTGGCATCGGCAACGCCACGCAGCACCTGCGAGAGCACCATCCCCGAGTTGCCGCGGGCACCGCGCACCGAGCCGATGGCCAATGCTTCGGCGACGTCCGCCTCACCCTTATCGGCCTCCGCCAAGGCGGACTCCATGGTGTGCGCCATGTTGGATCCCGTGTCCGAATCGGGCACCGGGAAAACGTTGAGGGCATTGATTTCAGCGCGGCGGCGCTGCAGCTCCTCCACGGTTCGTGCGGCCCACTCGTGCAAGCCACGAGCATCCAACTCGGCGGGATATGACATGGTGGCTAGTTTACAAGCGCCAGTCCACCGCGGGGACGCCACGGGCCTCTAAGGCCGCGTTTGCGCGGGAGAAAGGGCGCGAGCCGAAGAAGCCACGCCG
This sequence comes from Corynebacterium sp. HMSC065D07, assembly GCF_001810695.1. Taxonomy (NCBI): domain Bacteria; kingdom Bacillati; phylum Actinomycetota; class Actinomycetes; order Mycobacteriales; family Corynebacteriaceae; genus Corynebacterium; species Corynebacterium sp. HMSC065D07. The sequence continues at coordinate 9,736 of NZ_KV802428.1, read as the reverse complement.
CGCTGACAGCGGCGAGGGATGCGGGGAAATAATGCAGTCCGTGCCCGGTAGGAAGGCCTGGCAGGACTGGGCGTCGCGGCCCCACAGGATGGCCACGATATCGCGCCCTGCCAGCGCCCTAATGGCTGCCTCGGTAATCGCCTCCCACCCGAGCCGGCGGTGCGAGCCCGCCTGGCCCGGGGCCACGGTGAGTACCCGGTTGAGCAGTAGCACGCCCTGGTCAAACCAGGCCCGCAGGTCACCATCGGCGCGGCCGGGGATGCCGAGGTCGGCGCCAAGCTCGGCGTAGATATTCTTCAGCGAACGCGGGGCCGGAACACCCGGCCGCGTGGAAAAGGACAAGCCCATGGCATGCCCCGGTGTGGGATAGGGATCCTGGCCCACGATGAGCACCCGCACGTCCTCGAGGGGCATCGACAGGGCGGCAAAGACGTCCTCGGCCGGCGGCAAGAACGCTGCCCCAATCTCACGCTCGATGCGTGGGAGGTTGTCCTCCAAGGCCTGCCTGATGTGCGGCATCCACGAATAGTGGATGTGAGAAGTATCGATGTGGCTCACGCAAATCCCTCCCAGCCCTCGCTATAGCGAGGTTCCTCTCCGTCAATGGTCACGCCGGTGCCGCGCATCACTCGGCCAATTTCCCGGAACCCGGAGGGGGCAGCCTTAAACGTCGTAGCCAACAGCGTGTGGTCCTCCCCACCCGCCAAGACCCACTCCCAAGGGTCGATGCCGAGCACCGCACCGGCGGCGGCCACAAGCGGATCGGGAGCAATGGCGCCGCGGTCAAAATCGATGCGCACCCCGGAGCGCTCAGCCAAGTGCCCCACATCGCGCACGAGACCATCCGAGTTATCCGTCATCGCGGTCGAGCCGGTTGCCCGAGCGATGACGCCGCGCCCGGGTGCGAGGGTGGGCGCGCAGTGGGCGTCGATCAACGGCCAGAGCTCGTCCAGCTCCGGGGGCAGCGCGCGGCCATAACGTTGCAAGAGGGCCAAGCCCGCCCCGGAATACCCAATCTTGCCGTGCGCCACTAGCTTCTGGCCCGCACGCGCACCATCCAGAGTCAACGGTGCGCCGCTTCCGCCCAAAGAGCCCATCGCTGTGACGTTGATGACCAGGCTGTCGCTGCGGGTCAAATCACCGCCGACCAGCTCAGCGTTGTACACCGCGCAGCGCTCAGCAATGCCTTGCGCTATCCCACGCACGAAATCCACCGGGGTATCGCCCGGGGCGGCGATCGCCAGAAGCGCTGCAGTGGGCCGAGCCCCCATTGCCTCAATATCGGCAAAGTTGCGCACGATGGCCTTGTGACCGACTTCCGCGGCGGTGGACCAGTCCCGCCGAAAATGCCGGCCCTCCACCATCATGTCCGTCGAGGCCACAGTGCGCGAATTAGGCGCCGCCGGATAAAGCACCGCGGCATCATCGCCGTTGAGTGCACTCGGCGCTGCGGTGACGATTTCATGGATAACGTGCCGTTCGCCGGCTTGGTCGAGGGTATGGGATAAACCCACCGTCACGGACTCCTTTTCCTTGCGCAGATGGCGCACCATTCTGGCACGCCTTCAACGTTCGTTCTTCTTGGGCTATCAGCGATAGGATAAGCCCCTATGGATACCCAATTTAACCGCACCGCTATATACATCTCACTCGGGATTGCCATCGCGATGGTCTTCGCGGTGATTTTTGGGGCAAAGTACGTCATCACCAGCGCCGCGCAACAGCCGGTCGCGCTGCCTCCCACTCCGTCTGAAGCAGCGGACTCCCCCGAATGCGCCGCTGTCGTCGACTCTCTGCCGGAAAAGCTCATGGGATACTCACGGGTCGAACTCGTCGACCCAGCCCCGGCGGGTGCCGCAGCCTGGACGAAGAGCTCGGAGGACAAAGTAACCCTGCGCTGTGGCGTTGACCTGCCGCAGCAGTTTACGGATTATTCCCAGACCATCGAGGCCGACGGCGAATCCTGGTTGCAGGTCATTGACGCCACCCCCGGCTCGAACCTCACGACGTGGTACAGCACCCAGCGCACTCCTGCGGTCGCCGTGACTACGTCTACAGGCGACGCACATTCCGACGCCCCGCAAGGGCTAACAGAAGCCCTCAACAAACTAGATAAAAAGCCTCAAGACCCCAATCCGGCACCGCTATCCAAACTCAAGGCAGGTCCGGATTCCATGTGCCCCGCGCTGGACAAGGCTCTGCCAGACTCACTCGCGGAGGGCTATACGCGCCGCACGGATGCTGGCGCTAAGAACACCTGGGTCTACAGCGCGCCGGGCCATGAGGAAATAGTCGTGCGCTGCGGTGTCGCCGCTCCGGAGAACTACCGCGCGGGCGTTCAGCTCCAGCAGGTTAACGACGTCCCTTGGTTCGAGGACACCACGCTGGCGGAAGGCACCACGGCCGGCACGTGGTTCGCGCTCGGCCGCGCGGAGGACCTCGCGCTGTCTGCCCCGCAAGAAGCGGCGAACTCGGCACTGGTGCGGCTTAGCGACGCCCTCGTTGAAGCCACCCCCGCTCAGTAGGTGTCGCGGCCTCTTTCTTCACCACCTTCCTTTCGCGCACTGCTCAGGGACTAGGAACGCGCGAGAGCGGTCTGGATGAGAGTATCGAGCAGCTCGGCGTAACCCACTCCCACGGCGGCGAAGACCTGCGGGTACATCGAAATCGGCGTGAATCCAGGGAAGGTATTGATCTCGTTGATGCAATAAGAGTCTTCGCTAACGAAGAAATCCACGCGCGACAGCCCCGTTGCGCCCAGCGCCCGGAAGGCCTCGATGGCGCGCTGACGCAGCTCGTCGATGAGCTCCGCGCTCAGCGGCGCAGGAATCGCCGCCGACACTCCCTCATCGATGTACTTGGCGTCGAAGTCATAAAAGCCTTCCTCCGACTCGGTGGTCCCCAAAAGCTTGGCCGGAACAGAGGCTTGCAGGCTTCCGTCCGGGTGCTCGAGGACGCCCACCTCAACCTCGTCTCCGCGGATCTCTGGCTCGACTAGGACCTTGTCATCGGACTCATAAGCCAGGGCCAGCGCCGCGTCAAAATCTTCCCACGCGGAAACCTTGGAGACACCGATGGAGGAACCGCCCCGCGCCGGCTTCACGAAGACAGGCAAACCAAGGCGCTCTTTCTGAGCATCATTCAGCGTATCTCCACCGCTAAGCACTTCTTGGGGTGCGACGGGAAGACCTTCGGCCACCAGGAGCTTCTTGGTGAACTCCTTGTCCATACCCACCGCAGAGGCCAGTACGCCCGCGCCGACGTAGGGGATTCCGGAAAGCTCAAAAAGGCCCTGCACCGTGCCATCTTCCCCATAGGGTCCATGGAGAACTGGAACGATGACATCCACCTCTGTGTAGTGCTCGTGGCGGGTGACATTGTGGATGCGCCCGCGTGTTGCGGGGTTGAGGGATAGCGCCAACTCATCGTGGAGTTCCACCTCAGGCAGGCGCCCATCGACGATGGCAAGGCCCGCGCGGTTGCCCTGGGTCCAGGTGCCTTCCCGCGTGATACCGATCGGCACGACCTCATACTTTTCTGGATCTAGGTGCTCCATGATCGCGCCGGCGGAAATGCATGACACCGAGTGCTCGGAGCTGCGGCCGCCGTACACAACGGCTACGCGCACAGGTTTCGCTTCAGTCATACCGAGCAACTTTACTCGGCTTTACTCAGCTTTCTTGGTACGACCCATCAGAGCGACGATCATGTCGTCGACAGTCACGCCACGGTGACACACTCCATAGACCGCCTGGGTAATGGGCATCTCCACGCCCGCGCGCTGCGCCAACCTAAAAATGGAATCGGAAGAGATAACGCCTTCCGCGACCTGCCCGTTGGTAGCCGCGGTAGCTTCCTCCAGAGTCCCGCCCTGGCCAAGGCGGTAGCCAAAGGTACGGTTGCGCGAGAGCGTCGAGCTGCACGTCGCCACAAGGTCACCCATTCCAGCTAGACCAGAGAAGGTAAATGGATCCGCGCCCAGTTTCACACCAAGGCGGGTAATCTCAGCAAGCCCGCGCGTGATAATGGTCGCCATCGTGTTATTGCCCAACCCCTTGCCAGCGGCCATACCACACGCAAGAGCGATAACGTTCTTGCAGGCGCCACCAATTTCTGCGCCGATAACATCGGTGTTGGTATAGGGGCGGAAATATGGAGCGGCAGCTGCATGCTGGACGGCCTCCGCGCGGGCAGCATCGCTGCAGGCAATAACCGTAGCGGCCGGCTGTTCCTGGGCCACCTCCTTGGCCAAGTTGGGCCCGGAGAGCACGGCAATGCGGTCAGTGGATACGCCGGCGGCATCCGCGATGACCTCGCTCATCAAGTTAAGCGTAGCTTTCTCCACGCCCTTCGAGATTGAGACCAATGTAGCGTCCTCCGGCAAGAGCGGCGCCCATTTCTCCAGGTTTCCGCGAAGGGTCTGAGAAGGAACGCCGAAGATGACGATGTCTGCGGCTTCCAAAGCAGCGGCGGGTTCGGTGGTTGCCCGGATCGACTCAGGCAGTGAGAGCTCCGGGAGATAGTCCGGGTTTTCGTGGCGCGTGTTGATGGTGTTTGCCAGTTCCTCGCGGCGCGCCCACAAGCGGACGTCATTGCCGGCGTCAGCAAAGACTTTCGCCAGCGTGGTTCCCCACGAACCCGCGCCCATTACTGCCACGTTTGCCATGTGCCACCTCACAATCAATTCCACTGCATCGACTTTTCCCATTAAAGCACGCCCGGCATTGAAATACGTTCGGCGCGTAAAGCTGCATCGTGGCGGAGAGTGGAGGAAGATGGAGAAGGTCACAAGCTACAGGCACAAAGGAGCAGCATGCCCAAGGCAAAGAACATGCATGAGACGGATAAAGATATCCGATCGGAGGTCTTCATCTCTGGTCGCCACCAGGAGATCCCTGTCGATCCGGCGGATGAGTTCAAGCGGACGACGCTTGCCGCTGGTGCGGTTCTCTGGCGTGGGGATCCGCACGATCCGGAGGTTGCTATCATCCACCGCCCGCACTACGACGATTGGTCGCTGCCTAAGGGCAAGGTCGATCCGGGCGAATCCCTTCCCGTCACCGCCGCGCGCGAGATCTTCGAGGAAACCGGCTACACCGTGCGCCTGGGCAAGCTCATTGGCAAGGTGGCTTATCCCGTTCAAGGACGCACGAAGGTTGTCTACTACTGGCTGGCACGTGTACTCGACGGCGAATACACCACGAATTCGGAGACCGATGAGCTGCGTTGGATGACAATCGACGAGGCCTGCACGCTGCTCTCCTATGACGTTGATACGCAGGTGCTGGCGAAGGCCAAGAAGCGCCTCCGCCTGGCTCCGACGACGCGTGTGCTGTATGTACGCCATGCACGTGCTCACCAGCGCCGCTCCTGGGAGGGCGATGATGACCTGCGCCCGCTGGATAAGAAAGGCCGCCGCCAAGCAGAGATGCTCGTGCCGATGCTCACGCCTTTTCACCCGACCGCGATTTACAGCGCCCCGCCGCAGCGCTGCCAGCACACCGCCGCACCGTTGGCGGATGAGCTCGGCATGGACATCGCTGTGAACAAAGCATTCGGTGACGATGTGTTTGCTGAATCCCCTGAAGACGCCCGCGCGGCCTTCCAGCGCGTTGTTGACGGCGGCGGTGTCCCCGTCATCGTGAGCCAGGGACTAACCATTCCGGGGATTATCGAATCCTTCGCGCCGAAGTTCATCACGACTCCCATCGACGAGCTCAAGTTCAAGAAGGCTTCGGTGTGGGTGCTCTCCTTCAACGACGGTGAACTTACCGGCGCAGACTACCTCGCTAGCCCGCTGCCCGTGCGATAAGCACTACATCGCCACTTCACTAGGTACCTTTCGCCGCCCTGCTGCTCTATTCCCACCGCACAGCAGGGCGGCGCTGCATAGCGCGGGTGAAAAGGACCATCCCCAAAGCCCAGATCGGGTAGGCGGCAAGGAAGCCGACGATGGGGATAAATATGACAAAGCTCGTGATGAGGGAACAGATCAAGATAAAGAGCAGCGATTGCCCAAGGTTCTCAATGACCAAGTTCAAAGCCTCCCGGAAGCACTCCATGAGAGGCTTATCCGGGGCATCAGCCTTGATAACAGGCGCTGGCCACAGAAGCGCAAAGAGAATCAGTCCGGGGAAGCCGCCCGCAATTGTTCCGAGCATTGCCAAAATAAAGAAGCAAGCATAGACGCCGGCGCAACCATTCAGCTGGGCAAACCTAAAGTAGTCGCGGAAGGTGACCTTCTCCCCATCAGCGATCTTCCGGGAGCCATTAAAAAGGTTCGCCATCAGCCAGAAAAGATAAGCGAAGGCGGCTAGCCCCATGACAACCATGAGAGGGATCCCCACGGTAGTCGCTAAAGGCTTGATGTCCGTGCCATTTCCTTCCATTACTGCGAATACACCGCCTACAACGGTTCCCGGCACAAGAAGAAGAGCAAACGTGATAATGAGATGCACCAGCATGGCTAGCATCCCTGGCACCGGTTGCTTTAAGTAACCCTTGAATGACTGGCCCAGAATATCCATGGCGTCAATGGGCGGCGCTCCTGCCCCGCCGGGTGGGTTGCCAGGTACTGCGCCGGGCTGGTGGTACCCATAGCTTCCCGGCTGCTGGTAGCCGTAGCCGTTTGGTTGCTGGTAGCCGTAACTCCCGGATTGTTGATAGTCGTAGCCACCGGGCTGGTGATAATCCGAGCCACCGTACCCGGTGCTGCCGCCGAATTGATTGCCGTTCTCTCTGCTAAAGCCGTCAAAAGGGTTAGTCATGCTGAGGATGTTAACGGCGCTATGTGCACCGCGCTACAGGAAGCGGGGAATACTACCCCACCGATGCCGCCTCCGCTAAGACGCAAGGACGCGCGGTTTGAATCCCGGGCGATTGGATTCAAAGGCATCGATATCCGTCTCATTGCGCAGGGTCAGGCCGATATCATCCAGCCCCTCCATAAGGCGCCAACGGGTGTAGTCATCGATATCGAAGGTATAGCTATTGCCGCCCACGGTAACCGTGCGCGCCTCCAAGTCGACGGTGGTTTCGGTCTCCCCGGCCTCTAGCTGCTTCCAGATAAGCTCAATGTCTTCTTGTTCCATGAGTCCCGTCAGCAAGCCCGCTTTACCGGAGTTGCCGCGGAAGATATCTGCGAAGCGCGAGGAGAACACCGCCTTGAAGCCGAATTCCGCAAGCGCCCACACCGCATGCTCACGGGAAGAACCGGTACCAAAGTCCGGGCCTGCGAAGAGCACGGAGCCCTCTTTAAACGGTTCTTGGTTGAGCACGAAGTTCTTATCGCTGCGCCAATTGGAGAACAGGCCGTCGGCAAAGCCGGTGCGCTTCACGGATTTCAGGTAACGCGCGGGAATAATCTGGTCGGTGTCCACATTGGAGACACGCAGCGGAACGCCGACGCCCGTGTGAGTAATAAACTTCTCCATTGTCTTTTTCCTTTCCTTAAGCGCCGGCGAAAGCGGAATCGTCGATGTCTGCTGGTGCGGCCAGGTGGCCCAGAACGGCAGTTGCCGCAGCGACGGCCGGGGACACCAGGTGGGTGCGGCCACCAGGGCCCTGACGGCCCTCAAAGTTGCGGTTGCTTGTCGACGCCGACCTCTCCCCCGGCTTCAGCTGGTCCGGGTTCATGCCCAAGCACATCGAGCAGCCAGCGGTGCGCCACTCGGCGCCGAAGTCGGTGAAGATCTTGTCCAGCCCTTCCTCCTCAGCCTGGGCCTTGACCACGGCCGAAGACGGAACCACCATCATGCGGGTATCAGCCGCGATGCTGCGCCCCTTGACCACTTCGGCGGCCGCGCGCAGATCCTCGATGCGCGCGTTCGTGCACGATCCAAGGAAGACCGTGTCGATCTGGATATCGCGCAGCGGCGTGCCGGGTTTCAGGTCCATGTAGGCCAAGGCCTTCTCGACGGCGGCTTTTTCGCCGTCGTCGCCGCACTCCTCTGGGTCGGGCACCGCAGCGCTCAATGGCAAGCCCTGTCCCGGGTTAGTACCCCAAGTCACGAAAGGCGTCAGCGCGGAGCCGTCGATCTCCACGACGGTGTCGAATTCGGCGCCGTCGTCAGTCGGCAGCGTCTTCCAGTACTCGACGGCCGCGTCCCAATCTTCTCCTTGGGGTGCGAACTCACGGCCCTTGACGTACTCAAAAGTGGTCTCATCCGGAGCCACCATGCCGGCGCGGGCACCGGCCTCGATGGACATATTGCAGATGGTCATGCGGGCTTCCATCGACATCTTGCGAATGGCCTCACCGCGGTACTCGATGATGTGGCCTTGGCCGCCGCCGGTGCCAATCTTGGCAATGATCGCCAAAATCAAATCCTTGGCGGAAACGCCCTCCGCCAGCTCACCGCTGACCTTGATGGCCATTGTCTTAAAGGGCTTAAGCGAAAGTGTCTGGGTGGCCATGACGTGCTCCACCTCAGAGGTACCGATGCCCATGGCAATAGAACCGAAGGCGCCGTGCGTCGACGTGTGCGAGTCACCGCACACGATGGTCATGCCGGGCTGCGTAATGCCCAGCTGAGGACCCACTGTGTGAACGATGCCCTGTTGAGCATCACCCATCGAATGCAGGCGCACGCCGAACTCTTCACAGTTCTTGCGCAGCGTGGACACCTGCGTGCGGGAGACCTCATCCTTGATTTCTAAAAGGTTACCGGACTTAATGCCCACGGTTGGAACGTTATGGTCCTCAGTGGCCAGGTGCAGCTCTGGGTGACGCATCCTGCGACCGGCCAGGCGAAGACCATCGAAAGCCTGCGGGCTGGTAACTTCATGCAAGAGCTGGAAGTCAACATAAAGGAGATCGGGCTCACCGTTCTCACCTTTACGCACGACATGGTCGCGCCATACCTTCTCTGCGAGTGTCAGTTTCTCAGTCATGTGCCTCTCCACTTGAAATCTCAATTAATGGGACGTAGATTTCATTATATGGGAGAGTATAGCGCAGTATCAGGAATTAAGGTATTGGATCGCGCAGTAGCCATCATGATGGCCGCGACCAATCAGCCTTCTACGCTCAACGAGCTTTGTGAGACCACCGGCCTGCCTCGGGCAACGGCACACCGTCTCGCCACAGCGCTCGAGGCGCACCGAATCCTCACCCGCACCCCCGATGGAAAGTGGGGCGCTGGGCCGGCCCTACCCGGCAACCGTGATCGCATAATCGAAACCGCAGGCCCCATTATGGAGGAGCTGCTCGACGCCACCGGTGAGTCCGTCCAGCTTTACGAACTCTCCGGCACCACGCGCACGTGCATCGCCACGCGTGAGCCGGAGATCGGACTCCACAACGTGGTGCCCGTAGGCCGCCAGCTTCCACTCACCTCCGGTTCCGCCGCCCGCGTCTTCGCCGCCTTTGCTGATGTCCATGTTCCCGATGCCATCTTTAGTGAGCACGATGTCGAGCTCGCGCGCACCAACGGCTACTCCGAATCCATCGAAGAGCGCGAGTCAGACCTCGCTTCCGTTTCCGCCCCCGTCTTCGACGGCGCAGGAAACTTCATCGCCGTCCTTTCCGTCTCCGGTTCCGCCGAACGCTTCCGCCCTTCCCCGGCGGAAAAGTTCGCAGATGTCCTGGTTAGCGCATCCAACCGCTTAAGTGCCGCACTCTCCAATGGCACGCCACGCGACGGCCACCGCTAAGACAACCCGCTAAGAACTGGCCACTTAGCGCAGCACACTTAGCGCAGCGCTGTTATGTCCATAGGGTTTTTGGACACGGAGT
>NZ_KV802427.1:0-27399 GCF_001810695.1 Corynebacterium sp. HMSC065D07 | reverse complement strand
AAGCGCATCAACCAAAACGAAAAATCCCTGCGCGCACTGTTTTCAGCGTTCAGCGCACACGACCACAAGGTCCTTGTCGTCGTGGACCAGCCCAATAACATTGGTCGACTAACTGTCGCGGTTGCTCAAGAACTCGGGATCGACGTGCGCTACCTTCCCGGTTTGGCTATGCGTCAACTCTCGCGCATCCACGCTGGCAATGCCAAAACTGATATCCGGGACGCCTATATCATCGCCCACGCTGCAAAGAACCTTCCGGAATCCCTCCGCAGCGTCGACCGCGTCGAAGAAGCCTTCCTCCAGTTGAAGGTCCTCAACGGTATCGACGAAGATTTAGCGCGCTCCTACACCAGGCTCATCAATCAGATTCGAAGTGCACTAGTAGGCTGCTACCCGCAATTCGAACAGGCCCTTCGCGGTCAGATAATTCACCGCAAGTGGGTTCTGCACCTACTTGCACGCTACGGCGGACCGACCAAGATAAAACGCCTCGGAAAGGCCAAGGCAACTGCCTTCGCTCGACGCTATAAGGCACGCAATCCTGAACCTGTCCTCGATGCCATTTTCGCTGCCATCTCTGAGCAAACAGTTGCCATTGCTGGTGCACACTATGCCGAAATGGGCGTAGCAATGTCGGCGAAGGACGCGCTTTTAAAGCTCGAGCACCGCACACAAATCGAGCAGGAAGTCATCGAGCTCATCAACGACATCCCCCACACTCAAATCCTGCTATCCATGCCAGGAATCGGACCAAAGACGGCAGCACAAATTCTCATGACCGCGGGCGACATGACCGACTTCCCGACAGCTGGGCACCTAGCCTCTTACGCTGGCTTATCACCTCGGACAAACCAGTCCGGGACCTCGATCATGTCGAACTCACTGAACCGAGCTGGCAATAAAAAATTAAAGAACGCCCTATGGCAATCATCTTTTGCATCCATCAGATTCCATGAGCGTTCCCGGCAATTCTATGAACGAAAGCGCCGTGAAGGCAAGAGACACAACGCCGCAGTAGTAGCACTAGCCCGCAGACGGCTCAACGTCCTCTACGCCATGATGCGCAACCACAAGCACTACCACGATCCCGCACCATCACAGGAAGACCTAGCAGCCTAGACACTAAGAGTAAAGATAGCCGACCGGGTAAAATCCCAGTCGGCTAGCAGCCATGCCCGAAAACAACACGACCAAACAACCCCGCAGAGAGAATCCGCCCCCAATTTCTCCACCCGCTAGGTTGACAACCTATATAGGAACACCCCCGAAATAATTAACTTAGCCTATCCTTTATCTAGTTAGGCTGCCCCATGCGGGGTAGACGCGGTAGACGTGATTGACGCGCGCTCGAGGATCGATCAACACCCCGTGCGTCCGATGGCCTTCACCGCACCCCAATGAGCTCCCTACACGTTAGGCTTTTATATGTTTCGAAACAATTCGCTGACCCGTCGCGCGGCAATGAAGACGGCCGCTGTCTTAGCAGCATCCACTCTCGTCCTTTCCGGTTGCTCCCGAGGCGAGGATTCCTCGGCGTCAAATATTGAGGGCAATGAGAACGAGCGCATCGCCGCAGTTGGCCTAGGAGACAGCGATACCTTGCTCGCGCTAGGTATCCAGCCTGTTTGGCAGCAACACGCACATCGGGAAAACGTTGTCATCAACTCGGGCGCGCGTTTCCAGGATCAAGGTGGCATCCACAAAGGGGAGCATGCGGTCGTGGCCGCGGGCACGGTGGTGACCAAGGACGTCGCGCTGCGCACTATTGCGGGCGGGGTGTCGGCCCGTTACTTGCGCGACATCGAGGGCTAATCCGCGCGGGCAGAGGACGTTGCCGCCGAGCGCATGGTACCCGCCTCCAGGTCATCCTCGTTGAAGAAGTCGAGGACGCCGTCCTCGAAGACGTAGGCGCCGTCGGGGAAGTAGAGGGTCAGAGTGCCGTCTTTGAGCTCCGCCTGGATGGGGTGACCCAAGGTGCCGGCCTCGTAAGTGCCGTCGCCGACCTTTTCAAATTTCTTGTCGGACAGGAAGTCTTTGGAGTCGTCTCTGAAGGTGGCGAGGTCGACTTCCGTTTCGCCATGGGTTTTGAGGAAGTAGTTGCTTGGTCCGTTCATGGCTTCCGCGGGGGAAAACTCACCGTCGAGGAAGTCGCATTCACTTTCGCTGATGGAGAAGCGGCAGCGGACGGGGCCGCTATTGGTGTCGAATTCGTAGAACTCGTCGAGGTCGGCCGGATCGACGGCGTCGTTCAGATGGGTGAGGTCGATTCCGATGTGGTGTTTGTCTTCTGCGTTGAGCTCGGTCTTGAGTGCTCCGAAGTCCATCGCGGTAAATGTCACGCTCACTGGCTTGCCTGCCTCATGTGCGGGAGTATCGCCCGTAGTGAAACTTACGGAGTGGCTGCCAATGGTGAAGTCGAAGCCGTCGCCGGAGAAGTACCCATTGCTGTCATTGAGCGGGTGGCCCCAGTTGAAAACGATGGAGAAGACCACTTGTTCGCCCTCGTAGTTGCCGGAGGCAATGATGTAGCTCAGGGGCTCGCACGCATCGAAAGAATCTTGGGTGACTTTGAAGTCTTTGAGAGGTGCTCCGCGTTCAGGCTCCTCCGTCAACAGGAAATGAACGATGGCCGTTGGTGCTTCGCCTTTGTCAACGAATTCGCCGACTCCGGAGTCGGCGACTCCGGCGTTCGGGTCGCAGCTTTCTTCGGCCAAGGATACGGGCCAGTTGCGTGTCGATGCCGCCCTGCTCGACGTAGCTGGGCTGGTGCTGCTGCGAGTCGCGCGTGAGGAAGTGCTCGAGGTCGCTGGTGGGTTGGAGGCAGACTCGGTCGCCGCGCTCAAGTCAGGTGCCACTGCGGATTCCGACGGGGCTGCCTCGCGCCGAGTGTCGGGGAGGGAGCAGGACGCAACGAGCGCGGCTGCTGATGCCGCCGCTACTGCGGCACGCGCGGTGCGTTGGGGCAGGAGGACAGGGAGAGTGGTCATGGTGTATGTCCTTCGTCCGAGGGGCGAACTCGTGGCCGAGACTAACGAAGCGCGAAGCCGAGTCCTATCACCGGCTGGAAATTGTTAGGAGATCGAAATGATTTACGGGGAGAGCTGAGTGATGGGCTGGACAGACAAGATGTCGACCTCGCCCGCGCAGGCCTGCAGGCCCGGCACTGCGACATAGAGGCTGTCGGTGTTTTCGGGCGGATAGATCCGCAGGCCATCGGCGTCCTGCGGTTGGCAGGCCGCCGCGTCGAGCAATCCCACGTTGGTGATCTTGAGCCCCGTGCGGGCCTGGGCCCCTGGCGCCAGCGTCACGGTGGCAGCTTCGGTGCCGGTCTCACGCAGCGCGGCGGGGCCTAGTTGAGTGCCGTCGTTGCTGGTGACGGCGGAGACGCCGGGGAAGCCCGTGAGGGTGCACTCCTCGTCAGAGGTATTGGTCAGCACGATGTCGACGAGTCGGGAGCCAGCGGCTCCCTGTTCGTTGGTGATCTCGGTGGAGAGCTGGGAGGTGGCGCAGGCGCCCTCGGGCAAGGGCGGGATAGTGGAGGATGCTGGGGCTGGTGCGGTGCCGGACGCGCCGGGAGCGGCCCCGGAAGCAACGTCGTCGGCCGTGGCGGTATCGGCGGCGTCAGCACCGCCAGTACCGCCAGCACCGACAGTGCCGTCGGCGGCATCGTCACCCGCAGGGGCGTCGGCCGAGTGAACGACGGTGGTCGTGACTGCCGACGGTGCCGCAGAGTCCTCCTCGCTGGCGGAACACGCGGCGAGTGGCAGCAGCAGGCTGAGGGACAGGAGTGCGCGCAGATTCTTCATACCCACAGGGTAGTTTCACAGCACGACGGGGACTAGAGATTACTGGTCACGAGTCTGTTAAGTCTTTGCTAGCAATGAGCAACGATTCGCAGAATGTGTCACACAGTGTGCAGTAGCCGTCCTGTGACTGAAAGCGTGAACATGATGAACTCCCGCTGCCTTTCCCATGATCGAAAAACGCAGGGAACGACGGGGCTTATGGGCGCTCCGGCACGATGAGCGGCCCGCCGGTGACGGGGTCCTCGATGACGCGGGAGTCCAGTCCGAAGACGTCGCGCAGGGCCTGCGGCGTGATGGTGGACTCGGGCGAGCCCAGGGCCGTGACGGAGCCGTCCTTCATGAGGACGAGGTTGTCCGAGTAGCGGGCGGCTAGGTTGAGATCGTGGAGCACCATGACGATGGTCTTGCCCTGTTCCTTATTGAGCGTGGAGACGAGCTCGAGGACGTCGATGGAGTGCGCCAGGTCCAGGTAGGTGGTGGGCTCGTCGAGGAAGACGATGTCGGTGTCCTGAGCCAGGACCATGGCTATCCACACGCGCTGGCGCTGGCCGCCGGACAGGGAGTCCACGGGGCGGTCGCGCAGCTGAAAGACGTTGGTGAGCGCCATGGCCTCGTCCACGGCGGCGGAGTGGGAGGCGGACCACTGCTGCAGCCAGGACTGGTGCGGGTGCCTGCCGCGGGCCACGAGGTCTGCGACGGTGACGCCGGCAGGGGTGATGGGGGACTGGGGGAGCATCGACAAGCGCGTGGCTAGCTCCCGGGAGGAGTAGTCACCCAGCTTCTTCCCGTCGAGGGTGACGGAGCCCGCCGACAGTGGGAGCAAGTGGGACAGGCCGCGCAGGAGGGTCGACTTGCCGCAGCCGTTGGCGCCGATGAGCGTGGTGACCTGGCCGTCGGGGATGTCGAGTGTGACGTCGCGGCTGATGACGGTATCGCCATAACCGACGGAGACGGAGTGCGCGGAAAGTCGAGCGTTCATTACCTGATGTTGTCCTTCAGACCCTGGAGGATGATGGTGGCCGAGAGCAGGGACGCGTTCATGTACCAGGACTCGTAGTCCACGGACACGGCCTGGTTGGCCTGCACTGCCTTGAGAGAGTGCCATGTGGCGGCCTGCGAGGGGTCGGCGGCGCCGGCGTTGACGCCGTAGAAGATCCAGTCGGCGTCGGCCTCGGAGAGCTGCTCGGCGGAGATGTCCTGGCCAGCCTTCTCAATCTGCTTTTGGTTGGCGGGGCGGGGCAGGCCGGCATCGGCGGCCACGGAGCCCGCCATGGAGTTGACCCCGTAGAGCTGGAACTGGTCTTCCTTGGAACGCAGGAAGGAGACGGTGGGCTTGGAGGATAGGCCCTCGCCCCAGGCTTTGGCGTTGGACTCGTACTCGGCCAGGAGGGTCTCGGCGGAGTCCTTCTTGCCCACGGCCTCGGCGATGGTGAGGAGGTCCTGCTTCCAGTTCTCGCCGCCGCCCTTACCGGTGACGACGGGCGCGATGGCCTTGAGCTGCTCCAGGATGGCCTCGTCCGTACGCGAGTTAGCGCAGATGAGGGTGGGCTTCAGGGAGGCGATGGTCTCCAGATCCGGGTTGGCGCGTAGGCCGCAGTCCGCGATGGAGTCCAGATCGAAGTCGGAGCCGAAGCGGTTGCGGATGTAGTCCGGGACGACGCCCAGGTTCTTGGCCTTGGCCGCGCCCACCGGGAGAATGCGCAGCATGAGGAGGTTGTCCAGCTGGCCGGTGTTGAGCGCGATCACGCGCTGGTGCTGCTCGGCGGCGCTGGACGATGCCGCGGAGGCGGCCGCCTGCTCGCTCGGCGCAGTCTCCTGTTTGGAGCAGGCCGCAGCGAAGGCGGCGACGCCGAGGCCAGCGGTGATCTTGAGGAAGTTACGTCGTTGCATGGTCGTCTACTTTCGTGTTCGAGTTTGCTGCCAGAGCAGCCAGATGAGGAAAGGTCCGCCGATGACCGAGGTGATGATGCCCACCGGGATCTCCCAGCCGAAGGCACAGCGGGCGATGAGGTCGGACACGCACACGATGATTGCGCCCATGGCCGCCGATGTCCCCAGGGGCGGCGCCCCGACCCGCGCCAGGCGCGCGGAGATCTGCGGGGCGACGAAGGCCACGAAGCCCACCGGGCCCACGGCGGAGACGGTCACCGCGGCCAGTAGAACTGAGACGATGAGCAGTGCCGCGTTGATCTTCTTCAAGGGGGCGCCGAGGGCTTGGGCGGAATCCTCGCCGAGCTCCAGCGCGGGCAGATCGATGGCGATGCGGGCTAGCACTAGGCCACACACCACGAGCATGCCCAGGGTGGGCCATAGGTGCTCGAAGGTGCAGCCGTTGAGCGAGCCGACCATCCACACCTTGGCCGCGGCCGCGGTGTTGAGATCTGTGGCGGCCAACATGTACGTGACCAGGGCGTGGAGGAAGGCGTTGCCGCCGATGCCCACGAGGACGAGGCGGAACATATCCACCCTGCCGCGCCGGGACAGCATCCAGATGGCCGCGCCGGTGGCGAGACCGCCGGCCATGGCGGCGAGCGGGATGCCGACGTAGGCGCCGAACGCCCCGCCGGCCCCGGCAGATCCTCCGAAGACCATGATGGCCACGGCCGCCACGGTGGCGCCCTGGTTGATGCCCAGGATGTCCGGGCTGGCCAGGCCGTTGCGGGCGATGCGCTGCGTGATGGCGCCGGAGAGCCCCAGCGCGGCGCCGACGGCTAGACCCACGAGCGAGCGGGCCAGGCGCCAGTCGATGACGACGGTGCGCTCGAGTTTGTTTCCGCCGCCCGCCAGAACGCCGATGACCTCGGCGGGGTTAAGGGGGAATTCGCCGATGCCGAGGCTGATGACCCACACGAGCGCGCTCGCGACCACGATGGCCGCGGTCCAGGCTTGCGTGCGCGGGTGGTAGAGGAAGCTGAACTTTCCGAGGCTGAGGTACTTCATTACAGGCTCACCACCGTTCGGTGCCGGACGAGCCAGATAAACGCCGGCCCGCCGAGCAGCGCGATGACGATGCCCGCCTGGAGCTCGCCGGGGCGCATGATGAGGCGGCCCACGATGTCGGCGCCGAGCAACAGGCAGGCGCCCGCCAGCGCGGAGTAGGGGGTCACCCACTTGTAGTCCGGGCCGGTGATGCCGCGGGCGACGTGGGGCACCACGAGACCGATGAAGCCGATGGGGCCCGCGGCTGCCGTGGCCGCGCCGGCCAGCAGGGTGATGGCCACGAAGCCCAGGATATTGGCGCGGGCAACGTTGGTGCCCAGCGCCTGCGCGGCCTCCGCGCCCAGATTGAGGATGTTGAGCGTCGGGCCCAGCGCCAGCGCTAGTACCGCGCCGATGGCGAGCGGCACGAGCGCAGGGGTGATGATGTCGAAGCCGCGTCCGGTGACGGACCCCGCTTGCCAGAAGCGGAGGGTGTCGAGCGCGTTGGGATCGATGTAGACGATGGCCGACGTGGCCGCCGCGAGGACGGCGGACAGGGCGGAACCCGCGAGGACGAGGCCCAGGGTGTCGCCGCGACCGATGCCGCCGGCGGAGAGCCCGAAGACGAGCAGCGCCGCCAGGCCCGCGCCGAGGAAGGCGAGGAAAAGGTGCGACTGCATGGACGTCAGTCCGAAGAGGAAGATGCCCGCCGAGACGAAGAGTGCGGCGCCCGCATTGATGCCGAGTAGTCCAGGGTCCGCGAGCGGGTTGCGGGTCAGGCCTTGAACGAGTGTGCCGGCTAGTCCGAGCGCAGCTCCGACGACGATGGCGAGCACGGTGCGCGGGATGCGCATGGTGGCAAGGATTCCGGCGATCTCGGCGACGCTGCTGCCCACGGTGCCGGCGGCCTGGGCGGTGTCGGTGTGCCCGCGCAGGATCTCCCAGGCGGTGGGCCAGGCCTGGGTGAGCTCTGAGATGGAGGTCGCCTTGGCGCCCAGTGCCAGGCTGGCGAAGACGAGGGCGACGAGTGTGGCCACGAGGAGGGCTAGGCCGAGGAGTCGTCTGCTGTGGCCCGCGGCGCGCGGGGTGCCCGCGGCCGGTGTCGGCAGAGTCGTCGATGTCATGTAGGTAAGGATAACCTTATTTCGACGATGTACGTGAATTGTCTCTCCTTGCTGGAGGTTCGTCGGCTTGAGATAGGTTCACCTAATGTTGGTTAGGCTATCTTTTCTCAATTCGACAGGCCTTTTATGCCTCTGCGGACTTCCCGCACTCGTCGCTCGGCCGCGGTATTCCTGTCGCTCGCCCTTGTCGGCTGGGGTGCGGCCGCATGCTCGTCGGACCCCGATTCCGGTGCGGCCGACAACTCGGTGGCGGCATCGTCGGCATCGTTGGCGCAGTAGGCATCGGCTGACGGCGACGCCGCGGCCTATCCGGTCACAGTGGCCACCAAGTTCGGTGACGTCACCGTCGAGGAGGCCCTGCGGCGCATCGTGGCCCTGGGCTGGGGCGACGCCGAGGTGGCGCTCTCGCTCGGCGTGCAGCCGGACCTTATCCTCATCCTCGACGTTCGTTCCTCGGGCGATCAAGAGCGCTACGACACACTGTCGGCTATCGCGCCGGTCGTGGGCATCCCGGAGGGCGCAGACAACTGGCTGACGGATCGTTCCACCCAGCTTGAGTGGTGGGGGAGACGTCGGAAAGCGTGGCGTCGGTGCTGTCATCGGTGGCGCAGCCGGCCAGCGCAAGGGCAAGAGAACCGGCGGCGAGAACGGGGAGTAGTCGCTGCGTAGTCATGGGGTGGAGTCTAAAACTTGGGAGGCTAGAGTTCCTGCAAGGCGGGGAATACCCTCTCCTTGAGTAACGGGGCGATATCGACATCCGGGGCGGCCGGATCGACCCACGCCAGCTCAGAGATCTCCTTATCCGGGTGTGCCACGGAGATTTCTTCTTCGTAGACATAGACGTGGGCGTGGACGGTCTGTGGGGCGTCGTTGGTGGCCGGGGAGATGTAGGTGGCAAGCCGGCGCAGTTTGGACATATCGACCACGGCACGTATGGCCTCGTGAGCGATGAGCTGGGCTGCGTGGGCGGGATTGATCGTGTCATCGATGGAGCCATACGGCAGGACAAACTCCGGGGTGGAGGTGATGCGGAGGACGAGCACGCGGCCGTGGGTATCACGCAGAACAACGGCGACAATTTCCTCAATGTCTGCAGAGGGTGAAGGAGAATTGGAGGTCTCAGACATGCCTCCATAGTAGGTCTGCGCGGGGTGCGGAGAGCGGTGAAGAAAGAGAGGGGGCACCCGAAAGCTGTCAGTAATGTAACGGGTTGGACACAGTCACACACGTTAGAAAACGGCCGTCCAAGGCACGTGCCATCATAGGGGAAGGCTTATAGACCATTACGAGAAGAAGTGAAAGAGGAATTGCTCAATATGCGAAAAATTCCGCACCTTAAGAAAGTCCTCGTGGGCTCGGCTTTCGCAGGTGCGTTCTTCCTGGGTAACCCAGCGGCGGATGCCCAGGAACTTCCCACAATCCCGGAGATTGATTCGGCAGGTTTTGTTGATCAGGTACGCGAGGATCTGCAGTCCGTGGGCATTGAGACCATGCCCGTGGACAAGGGGCTGACAGACTCCGTCGATTCAACAGTCAACGGCGCCGCCGCAGCGGTGTCGAATGATGCGTCCCAGGCAGTTGCTGGGGCCGCGAATTCTCCTGCGGCGCAGCGCCTTGCGGGGCAAGCGAACCTGGATACCCAGTTACCGGTTCCGGCAGCACCGCAGGACTACGCTGGTGCTGACGCCAAAACGGGTGAACCGCTGACGAATCCTGCCCCCATCGGATTGCTGGAGGAGGCCACGCAGCCGGAATTCGTGCCACAGGGCACTGATCCGAACTATGCGTGGAAGAATGACCTGTTTTCCAAGATCGCTGCCGGTAAACCGCAGGCGGACTATGTCCTGCACCGAGTGCCTGGTTCCTACTATGACGCGCCCCAGATTCCGGAGGAATCTAATGTAGCGATGACCGAAGGCAAGTCCCTGTATGGCCCGGGTACCCCGCTCTACATTCATGAGGACACCATGTGCACGCTGACGGCAGCCGGCACCGATGCGGAAGGCCGCAAGGTCGGTATTACCGCTGGTCACTGCGGAAATGTCGGCGATCCGGTCTCTTCGGCAGACTCCTGGCAGGTTGGCCCGACCGGCACCGTGGTGTCAAAGAATGAGCAGCTGGATTATTCGCTCATCGAGTTCGGCTCCAAGGCCGAGGTGTCCCGTAGCTACAACGGCGTGACCGCTAATGGGGTTGGTGGCACCACCCAACCGGGCGATATCACCTGCAAGAACGGCGTGGCCACCGGCCGTACCTGTGGCATGACCTTCCAGCACACCGAGCGCGTCACCGTCAACCAGGTGTGCGCCATGGTTGGAGACTCCGGCGCTCCGGTCTTCCGCAACGGCCGCATCGTCGGCTCGGTATCCCGCGGCCTGATTCCGGGGCTGCCGTCGTGCCACACCCCGTGGCAGGGCGCGCTGCACAACCCCACGGTTGTGTCTAACACCGATGCCATCATCGCGGATCTGAACCGCCGCGAGGGCGTAGGTTCCGGTTTCGCGCTTCCGGAGAACTAACCACCACTGCGAAACCGGTCACGGAGCCGTGGGCGCGTGGCCGGGAGAGTACGTTTCTAACAAATAGTGCCCCAGATCTTTAAAGATCTGGGGCACTATTTGATCGAAGCGTCACCGGGCGCGACGCTGGGGAATGACGCTGGCGTGCGGCGCCGCGCTGCGGTGCCGCAGGGGAGTTAGGAGAGGGCGGAGAGGGCGACGCCATGAAGCTTGCCGTTGGAGGCAAGCGCTGAGCCGCCGTGGGGCCCATCTTCACCGCGAACGTTGGTGAAGCGGCCACCGGCCTCGGTGACGAGGAGCGCCGGGGCGGCCAAGTCCCACAAGGAGACCTCGGGCTCGGCAGCGATGTCGACGGCGCCCTCGGCCACGAGGCAGTAATTCCAGAAGTCGCCGTAGCCGCGCAGACGCCATACCTTGTCCGTCAAGGACACGAAAGCATCGCGGCTTGAGCCCCAACCGGACAAGGAACTCATAGCAAGGGAGGCATCCGCCAAGTCGGAGACCTCGGAGACGCGCAGGCGCTTGGGCTCCCCGCCGAAGACGCGGTAGGCGCCGCCCCCCTTGGCCGCATACCAACGGCGGCGCAGGGCCGGGGCGGAAATGACGGAAACCACCGGCTCGCCGTCCTCCAGTAGTGAGATCAGCGTGGCCCAGACGGGGACGCCGCGCACGAAATTCTTCGTGCCGTCGATGGGATCGATGACCCACTGGCGGCCCTCGAAGCAAGCCTCGCCGCCGAATTCTTCACCCAGAACTTCATCGCGCGGGCGCGAGCGTTTCAGCGCCTCGCGGATGGCCTTTTCGCAGGCCAGGTCGGCATCAGAGACCGGGGTCATGTCCGGCTTGTCTTTGACGGAAAGGTCCGCTGCCTCAAAGCGGTGCATCGTAATGGCGTCCGCATGGCCCGCCATCTCCAATGCCAAGCCGAGGTCCTCTTTGTACTTACCCACGGAGCCATTCCTCCATCTGATCAATTACTTGTTTATTGCCCGCGATACACCATTCCACACCGCCGGCTTCAACCTTGCGCGCCGCGCCGCCTGCTGCGAGCACCAGCGCTTGGCCCGGATACCAATCCCAATCCTTCACGGAATGCTGCATCCATGCTCCCCACGTACCATCCGCCACGCAGGAGAGGTCCACGGACCCTGCGCCTAGCATGCGCACGGTGGCAAAGTGCGGGGCCACCTTTTCCCAAGCGGAGGCGATTGTGGGATCCGTGATGGAGGTGGGGTGCAGGTACGTCGACAAGCACAGCTTGTCGGCGGGGGTGTCGGTGAGTTTGGCGACGTCCTTGCCGTCCAGGCTGGTGGGGAAGTCACGGCCACCAAACCACGTGTAGCCCATGGCAGGGCGGTGGACGGCGCCGAGGATGACCCCTTCAGCGTCGACAAGCGCGAGCGCAGAGCACCAGTAATCGGCGCCCGAGGCGAAGTTGTAGGTGCCATCGACGGGATCGATGACCCAGGTCCGGCCGGAGGCCGAGTCGCGGTTGGCGCCCTCCTCGCCCACGATGCCGTCCTCGCCGCGCAGGGCTTCGAGCACGCCGGCGACGAAACGCTCGGCGGCGAAGTCCGCGTCGGTGACGACATCGGAGACGGAGGTCTTTTGCTCTACGTCGACACCCTGCTCGCGCAGGCGCCAGGCCAGGCGGCCTGCGTTATAGACAAGCGCCTGGGCTAGGTGGGCATCGGTATCGTCCGCGTGGGCGACGATGAAGGTCTTGATGATGGCATCGATCATCTCGGTGAGGCTTGGCTGGTCACTCATGCCGCCTATTGTCGCGCTAAACGCGGCCGATGGCTAATCAGGGAGAAAGAATAAGTAAAGTAGGGGGCTATGCGTCCGGAACAAACAGCTCGTCTTGAGGAACTCAGCGCCACTTTGACCTCCATTGAAAAGGTGATGGACCCGGAGGCGGTGTCCGAGCGTGTGCGCGAACTCGAGGCTCAGGCGGGGGATCCGTCGCTGTGGGACGACCCAGACCATGCGCAGAAGGTGACCTCGGAGCTCTCGGCGCAGCAGGCAAAACTGCGCAAGCTGAATTCCCTGCGGGGGCGGATCGAGGACCTTCCGGTCATGTCCGAGCTGGCGGAGGAGGAGGGCGATGAAGCCTCCAAGGAACTCGTGGACACAGAGCTGAAAGAGCTTGGCGCGGCCATCGAGGCGCTTGAGGTAACCACGATGCTCTCCGGCGAGTATGACGAGCGCGAGGCCGTCATCAACATCCGCTCCGGCGCGGGTGGCGTGGATGCGGCGGACTGGGCGGAGATGCTCATGCGCATGTACACGCGCTGGGCGGAAAAGCACGGACACAAGGTCGATGTCTATGACATTTCCTATGCCGAAGAGGCCGGCATCAAGTCCGCCACCTTCGTGGTGCACGGCGAATACATGTATGGCCAGCTCTCCGTGGAACAGGGCGCGCACCGCCTCGTGCGCATCTCGCCCTTTGATAACCAAGGTCGCCGCCAAACCTCCTTCGCGGAGGTCGAGGTGCTGCCGGTGGTAGAGCAGACCGACTCCATCGAGGTGCCGGACTCGGAGGTGCGCGTGGATGTCTACCGCTCTTCGGGTCCTGGTGGTCAGTCCGTGAATACGACGGACTCGGCGGTGCGCCTGACACACATCCCGACGGGCATCGTGGTGACCTGTCAGAACGAGAAGTCCCAGATCCAGAACAAGGCTTCTGCCATGCGCGTGCTGCAAGCGAAGTTGTTGGAGCGCAAGCGCCAGGAAGAGCGAGCGGAGCTTGATGCGCTGGGCGCCGGTGGCAATGCATCCTGGGGCAACCAGATGCGCTCTTATGTGCTGCATCCGTACCAGATGGTCAAGGATCTGCGGACGAATTACGAGGTAGGGGATCCCTCCAAGGTCTTGGACGGGGATATCGATGGCTTCCTGGAATCCGGAATCCGGTGGCGCATGGTGCAGCAGGAGGCCTAGGCCCGAGTGGCAAATGTTGCTAATGTGGCTTAAGTGATCACTTTCGAGAATGTGTCCAAGGTCTATCCGACCTCCACTAGGCCCGCGCTGGACAACGTGTCCTTTGAGATTGAGGACGGCGAATTCGTCTTCCTCATCGGCCCGTCCGGCTCCGGCAAGTCGACCTTCCTCCAGCTCATGGTGCGCGAAACCAATGTGAGCTCGGGAGACATCTACTTCGGGGACTTCCACGTCAACACGTTGAAAGGCCGCGAGGTCAATAGCCTGCGCCAATCCATCGGTTACGTCTTCCAGGATTTCCGGCTTCTGCCCAAGCTCAACGTCTACGACAACGTCGCCTTTGCCCTCGAGGTCATTGGCAAACGCAAGGCGCGGATTGCCAAGCAAGTGCCCGAGGTCCTCGACATGGTCGGCCTAGGCGCCAAGCAGCACCGCATGCCGCACGAGCTTTCCGGTGGCGAGCAGCAGCGCGTGGCTATCGCGAGGGCCTTTGTCAACCGCCCCAAGCTGCTGCTTGCCGACGAACCCACGGGCAACCTCGATCCCTCCACTGCCGCGGAGATCATGGCCTTGCTCACCAAGATCAATCGCCACGGAACCACCGTGGTGATGTCGACGCACAACGCGCGCGCGGTCAACGAGGCCCGCCAGCGCGTCATCGAGCTGCACAACGGCACGCTCGTGCGTGACGAGAAGAACGCAATGTACGGGGAGGCGGTCTAGGTGAATCTAGGCTTTGTTTTCAGGGAAGCCTTTAAGGGGCTCGGGCGCAACATCACCATGACTATCGCCATGGTGATTACCACCGCCATTTCGGTGGCGTTGGTGGTGGCCGGCGTCTTGGTCACCCAGATGACCAATGACACTAAGGACATCTACCTCGAGCGTGTCGAGGTCATGGTCCAGCTCAATGAGGAGATTTCAGCCAACGATCCGGAGTGCAAGGATGCCGCATGTGCCGGGCTGAAGAAGAAACTGGAAGCGGATGAGGACATTGAGTCCGTGAGCTACCGCAACCGCGAGGATTCCTATCAGCGCTTCGTGGAGCTGTTCAAGGACACCGATCCGGTCATGGTTGAGGAAACCTCCCCGGATGCACTGCCGGCTGCCTTCCACGTGCGGTTGAAGGATCCGACGGATACCGCGCCTATCGACGCCATCGCTTCCGACCCCGCTGTCAGCGACATCGTCGACCAGCAGGAGGAGGTTCGCAGCGCCGCTGGCAACTTGGACGCCATCCGGAATGCCACCTTCATCCTTGCCGCGGTCATGGCGCTTGCAGCCATCATGCTGATTGCGAACATGGTGCAGATCGCCGCCTACCAGCGCCAGCGGGAGACCGCGATTATGCGTATCGTCGGTGCCTCGCGGTGGGTTACTCACGCGCCCTTCATCATGGAAGCAGTCCTCGGTGCTGTCGGCGGCGTTGTCCTCGCCGGTATTGGCGTCATCCTGGGCAAGAACACCGTGCTCGATCCCGCCCTCAACGACCTGTACCACAACCAGCTTCTAGCCCCGGTGACCTCTGGGGACGTCTGGACGGCGCTGCCCATCGTCGGGCTTGTGGCAATTGTGTGTGCTGCGCTGACCGCACAGGTAACGATGCGCGCCTACGTGCGGACCTAGAGCTGCAGGGGCGATGTGGATTTTGCCTGGCAGTAGCGTAATATAGTCCGAACTATGGCGAAGAAGGCAAAGAAGAAAAAGGCGGCCGTCGACAATAACTCGACCCTGGCCACCAACCGACGTGCCCGCCACGACTACACCATCCTCGACACCCTGGAATGCGGCATGGTGCTCGTGGGCACCGAAATCAAATCGATGCGCGAAGGCAAGATTTCCCTGGCGGATGCCTTCGCCACTATTGACGACGGCGAAGTCTACATCCGCAATCTCCACATCCCGGAGTACTCCCAGGGAACGTGGACGAATCACTCGCCCAAGCGCACGCGTAAGCTTCTCTTGCACCGCAGGGAGATAGACAAACTCATGGGGCAGGTGCGCGACGGCAACAAGACCCTGATCCCGCTCAAGGTCTACCTGAAGGACGGACGCGCCAAGTGTGAACTCGGCCTGGCCAAGGGTAAACAGGACTATGACAAGCGTGAGGCAATTAAGCGCCGTGACCAGGACCGCGACATCACCCGCGAGCTGGGTCGCCGCGTCAAGGGGATCAACGCCTAACCTGGGAGCCATGATTTACACGGCCAAGGTTCATGACATTATTCGGGGCGAGGAGCAACCGGGTGGGGTAGCGGTGCTCGTCGATAAGCTCTGGCCCCGTGGCGTGGCCAAGGAGCGCCTGCCCTATGACCACTGGTTCAAGGATGTCGCGCCCAGTCCGGGGTTGCGTAAGTGGTGGGGGCACGATGTCGATTCTTTCGAAGAGTTTGCCCGGCGTTACCGCGCGGAGCTCGACGCGAATGACAGCGAGGAGCTGGAACAACTGCGTCACCTTGCTGAGCTTGGCGACGTCACCCTCCTCTTCGCCGCCAAGGACCGCGAGGTCAACCACGCCACTGTGTTGAAGGCGTGGTTAGAGGAGAGCTAGGCGAACAGTCCCCAAATGGTGGCGCCTACGGCGATGAGGCCCGTGACGACGACGAACACGTTGCTGGGGCGGCCGCGGAATTGCTTGAGAGCATCGATGCGGTGGATGGCATACATCGGCAGCAGGTAGAGGATCGAGGCGATGAAGGGGCCACCGATGGCTTCGATAAGCCCCAGGATCGATGGATCGATGATCGCGACAACCCAGGCGGCCACGAAGATGATGCCGTGCATGATGGAATTGAGCTGCTTTTCCGAGAGCTTCGCCGTAGCGTGCGGTGCGGCGCTGCGCAGCAGGAAGTTGCCGCCCTCGGTGGCCCCCAGTACGTGGCCGAAGTAGGAGGAGATGATGGCGATCATCGCGATGATGGGGGAAAGGAAGGCCAAGACCGGAACGCCGGTCACATTGGCCAGGTAGGACAAGACCGGCAGGTTCTGCTCGCGGGCCTCCGCGAGCCCGTCCGCACCGAGCGTGAGGGTGCACGACCACACGAAGAACATGGTGAACACGGTGAGCAGAATCGCTGTCAGCGCCAGCGCGCGCGACGCATTCTCGGAGCTCTTCTCGCGGCCGTGTGCAGCGACCATGGCCAGAGAGAACTGGGAGATGGCGGGGGAGTGGTTAAAGGAGAAGACCAACACGGGGATGATGAGGGCGACAGCACCGACGACGCGCCAATCATTGTTGCCAACCTCCATGAAGGAGGCGATATCCCAGCGCGGGATGAGATAAATGGACAGCGCGCCGAGACAGAAGATCAGCGGATACACCAGGAACTGCGTGACGGCGAGCACCATGCGTTGGCCAAAGGTGAAGACGATGGTCATGATGCCCACGAGGAGGAACGACAATAGAGGACGCGGAACCGAGGGCCCGTGTAGCTGGTTGACGATGAAACTATCAACCGTATTGGTGATCGAAACGCCATAAATGAGGACGATGGGGAAAATTGCGCAGAAGTAGACCACCGAGATGATAAATCCTGCGCTTTTGCCGAAGTAGTCCGTGACCACCGCGGTGATGTCCTCGCCCTGGCGTGGCGATGCACAAATCATGCGGGCGAGCCCGCGGTGGGAGAAGTACGTCATCGGGCCGATCAGGATGGTTGCCACGAGTAGCGGCCAGAAGCCGAAGCTGCCGGCGTTGATGGGAAGGAACAAAATGCCGGCGCCCACGGCGGTACCAAAGAGGGAGATGGCCCATTCGGTATTGCTCGCTTGATGGTGGGCGGTTTCTTGGGAGCTAGAGGTTTCGGTGGTTGCGCTCACTTTGCAGCCTTTAACAAAGTAGGTGAATAGGACTCACACACCTTAACAGCGTTTAAGTTGATGTTAATCACAAGGGGGTGCTTATGAAAGCTATGCCTCATGTGGCCTGGGGTGAAGCTTGCGGGAATAGGGGCGGGTGCAGTAGCGTTGAACGAACCGTAGGGCGCGCAGAGGCGCGTGCTGCGCAGCTTTCACAGCAATGTGTAATCGAGGGGTCGACATGGTTTCGACTTCGTACATTGAGCCAGGGGAAGCGTGCCGGTGCAGGCTAGAGACCACCGTTAAGCGTCGTAGCAACCAATAAACGCAGAGAAGAACTCTCAGCGTGACTACGCCCTCGCTGCCTAATTTCAGCGACGCGTGTCTGTCAGCCTAGGTTTGGTTCCTGACCTAGATCCTGGCATCGACTAGGGAACTTGCCTGACCGGTTTGTTGTTCGGCCGGTTGGGGACTTTAAGAGCAACTGGGCCCATCATCCGGAGCGAGTTTGCCCGAGCCGGAGGGCCGAGTAGAGATCCTGTGCAGACTGCGCACGGAGAAGCCCTGGCGAGGTGACGAAGGACCCGGGTTCAATTCCCGGCGGCTCCACTGAATGGCATTTCCCCTGGTGAGTGTTCACCGGGGGATTTTGCTGTACCTGTAGTCCGTTTTGGGAGCAGCAGTAAGCCCCTGAATGTCGGATCGAGAGATTTTTCTCGCCCGTATTTTGTGGTGCTTGGGTAAAAAATCGACTGTTGTCTAGCAAAAGAGTGGATTCACTCTGAAAAGTCTTCTTGTGAAGGCGAATCGTCCTAGATGAAACGGGGGACCTTTCTGTTGAAGGAAGGTTGCAATATACAGGGGACAAAACAACTCTAGAGGTAGTCTCCAAGTTCAGCCTGCGGAGAAAGCTTCTCGCTGCTCCAGCATTGCGGACTTTCGGCGGATATCCTGAATTGTATTTCTGAAAGTCTCTTCGAAAAGAGTTTGGTATATGGTTTCACTACCTGAAAAGTTTTTCACTGAACGAGAGCTGACGGTGCTGGATGACGAAGGAATCGAACCCAGTAACGCAAAGCAATGGTTCGAGGCATTAGATTCAGCAATCCAACAATTGCCGAAGTACGAACATGACGGTATGGGGCTTCCTTTGAAGGAAGCCGGGGAACCTTTTCCTCAGGAGGGGGTGAACCACGCGCGTGATAGAGAATCGAGCCAAGTCTGGTTTTTCCGCGGACAGAAGGACGCTAGCTATGCATTCAACTCAACTCTCTATCGTTGTCTTCTGAGTGACCGACGAGAGAAGGATTCCTCTCCTGAAAGCCCAAGTGCAGAGACGCCACGTGCACTAGAACAAGCGATGGTAGATGCAGAAGTTGCGTTGCTCGAGGAGGCTGAATGCAACGGTGTCGTGCGTGGTCTGACAGCTCTTGAAAAATTGACTGTCCTGCAGCACCACGGTGCTCCAACGCGACTTCTCGACGTAACATCCGATTGGAAAGTTGCTCTCTTTTTTGCCTGTGAAGACAGTGGAGATAGGGATGGCCGAGTTTTTCTGATTAGAACATCGGTGGATAGGTGGAAAGACTTCCCAAATGCAAAAAACTTGGAGGATGATCCGCAGAAGCTTGTGTGGGAAGATTATGTGGATACATTCAGCGAAAATAGTGGGGTGGTTCCAAAATACAGTTGGTTGAGCGGCGTGTGGCCAATTCTGCTTCCTTTTTCGGATCCAAGAATGATTGCGCAGCGAGGATTTTTCTTGGTCGGAGGCTTGATTTCTCTGAAAGGGTGGGCGGCTCTTTACACCAGCGTGTGTGAGAATTGTAAAAAGAAGATCTGTGATTGCGGCTCGGAAAATTATGGAGATCCAAGCAAAGAGTCCCTTAGTGCCGCTGAGCTACGCCAAGTGACGTCACTAAGCGTCAAGTTTGCGGCCAGAAAGCCCAGAATTTCGGACCTTCAGAAGGTGCCTAATAACAATTGGACTGCGATTGGGTACTCGGTCAGGGTACCGAAGGAATTTAAGTCACAATTATTGGAGCTTCTGGAAAAAGAGGGGATTCGTAAGGATTCCATGTATCCGCCGTTGTCAGAGACAAGAAGGCTGTTTGAACACGTCGTGGATGAGTCGCTTAAAAGAAAGTAGTAGGTCGATTACGTACGCTCCCAGTCCAACACACCGACGTGTGTTCTTTGTGTCTGTGACTGGGGCTTGCGGCGACTTCTAGCTGTGGCGGCACGTTCTTGCGTCTGAAAATTTTGAACGGCCCGAGTCCTCTATTCGCGTTAGCAGCACTGCGGCTTGCTTTAGGATGGACGCATGGATACCGAACCTCTCCGCATCGCAGTCGTCTTGTTTGAGGGCTTTGAGCTTCTCGACGTCTTCGGACCCGTCCAGCTGTTTCAAGCGGTTCCTGACGTCACCGTGGTTTTCGCGGGGCCCACGGGTGAACCAGTTGCCAGCTCTCAGGGTGTCGAAGTGGTTCCGACGATGCCTTATGGGCAGATTGAGCCGGCCGACGTTCTCCTCGTCCCGGGCGGAAAGGGGACCCGGAAGCTTGTGGAAGACGAATCCTTTCTGTCGTGGCTTCGTGGGGTTGGGGCGCAAGCACCTCTGGTTGCCTCCGTGTGTACAGGTTCTGCAGTCCTGGCTGCGGCGGGGCTCTTGGAGGGCTATACCGCGACGAGCAATAAGCGTGCCTATAGCTGGGCCACGTCCTTCGGAGGTGATGTGTCCTGGCGGCCGGAGGCGCGGTGGGTGCACGACCGCAATCGGTGGACCTCCTCAGGTGTGGCGGCGGGGATGGATATGACGGTATCGCTCATTGCGCACCTCGTATCGGACAGCGCTGCCATCGATGCTGCCAACTTTGCGGAATATGATGCGCACCGCGACAGCGAGTGGGATCCTTTCGCGCGGCTCAACGGGCTGGTGTCTTAGACCCCTGGTAGATGGGGCAGCTGGTGGGGCAGACGTAGTGCCGCTGCGCGGAGAATGTGACGCGGAACGACGCTAGTTGTTACTCAAGTTACAAACGCATGGTAGCCTTTCCCCAACAGTGTGACGTGGAGCACTGGGACTGACCCCTACGACAGGAGTACCCATGAACAGCCCATCCAATGCAGCGCCACAAGGCGGCGCTGGCACCGCGGAAAAGTCGAAGTCGCATCCCGCAAAGGCTGAGCAAAAGCAGAGCCAACAATCCAGCGGGGGAATGCTGGATAAGTTCCTCAATGGTGTCGAATACATCGGCAACAAGCTGCCGGAGCCCTTCACCATCTTCCTGATCCTCTTCCTGATCACAGGTGTGCTTTCCACCATCATGGCGAAGATGGGCGTGGAAATTAAGATTCCCGGTAGCGATGAAATTCAGCCAGTTAAAGGCCTGTTCACCGGTGAGGGGCTGACCTGGTTCACCACGACAATGGGGGAGAACTATATCAACTTTCCGCCGCTGGTGACGGTACTTCCCATCATGCTGGCGGTAGGTGTGGCGGAGCGCTCCGGCATGCTCTCGGCGCTCATCCGTAAGCTCTTCGGTTCTGCGAAGCCGTGGCTGCTGCCCTATGCAGTCGGCGTCATCGGCGTGACCGCTTCGGTCATGGCGGATGCCGCCTTCGTCATCGTCCCGCCGCTGGCGGCGATGGTCTTCAAAGCCGCGGGCCGCCACCCAGTGGCTGGCCTGATTGGTGGCTTCGCCGCCGTGGGCGCTGGCTATTCCACATCCTTGGTGCCGACTTCCTTGGATGCGCTCTTTGCCGGTATTACGACCGCGGTCATGGAGACGCTGCCGAATACCGACTTCGCGCCGGTTAACGCCATGTCGAATTACTACTTCAACGTGGCCTCCTCCATCGTGCTGGGTGTGCTGGCTGGTTTCATCATCGACAAGGTCATCGAGCCGCGCATGTGGCAGCAGGAAGTTCCCACTGAGGAAGATATTGATCCCGAGGATGCCGCTGAGCGTGGTGACCGCGATGAAAACGGCGAGGAGCTCACCGCTGAACTGCGTCCGGCCGAATCCAAGGGCCTCATCTGGTCCGGTGTGGCCACGGTCATCCTCACCGCCATCATCCTCTTCGCGGTCCTTCTGCCAGAATCGCCGTGGCGCAATGAGGAGGGCAGCTTCTTGCCCAAGTCCCCGCTGCTGAATTCCATCGTCTTCATCGTTTTCGCCTACTTCTTGGTGCTCGGCGTTGTCTACGGCAAGGTTGTCGGCACGGTCAAGGGGATCACCGACGTCGTGAACATGATGATCGGTGCTCTCAAAGACATGATGAGCTTCCTTATTCTGGCCTTCATCCTGGGTCAGTTCGTGGCGCTCTTTGCGTGGACCGGTATCGGTACCTTCACTGCTGTGAAGGGTGCGGCCTTCCTCGAATCCATCGGGCTTACCGGCTTCCCAGCCATTTTCGCCTTCATTGCGCTCGCGTCCTGCCTGAACCTGCTGATCATTTCCGGTTCTTCCATGTGGACGCTCATGGCAGCGGTCTTCGTTCCGATGTTTGCCCTGCTGGGTTATGAACCGGCCTTCATTCAGGGTGCGTTCCGCGTTGGTGATTCCGCGACCCAGATCATCACCCCGCTGAACCCGTACATGATCGTCATGCTTGGCTTCCTCCAGCGCTATGAGCGCGGGGCGGGCCTGGGAACACTGATGTCGCGCCTCGTGCCCTTCGTTATCCCGTTCTTTACCGCTTGGGCAATTCTGCTGGCCATCTGGTTCTATGTGGATCTTCCGCTGGGACCGGGCAACAACGTCATGATTGGTTAATCGAATGGACGAACGCAACAATCCGTCGACAGCGTATTTGGAGGCGATGGAGGAGGGCGTCGCCAAGCGCGTGGCGTCCGCCGCCCCACCGGAAAAGCACGGAGAGGACTACCCGGGCCAATCGCGGCTCTGGGACGCTGCTGCCGCACAGGCAGATGCCCTGCGGGAGCAGGCAGCGCACATCGTTGCGGATCTGCACGCCCACCCCGAAACCGCTTTTGAGGAGCATCGCTCCATGGCGGTACTCGCGGACCTCGTGGAGGAGCATGGTTTTTCCACGCGCCGCGGGGTCTATGGTGTGGAGACCGCGTTCGAAGCCTCGTGGCAGAGCCCGGATTTCGATCCCGGGCAGCATCCCACCGTGGCCATCCTGGCGGAATATGATGCCCTGCCGCATATTGGGCACGCGTGTGGGCACAATGTCATCGCCGCGGCGGGTGTTACTGGATTCTTGGCGGCTACTGCCGTGCTGGACGACGCCACCCCTTCCTTATCCGGCCGCATACTTCTCCAGGGAACCCCTGCGGAGGAAGGTCATTCCGGCAAGGAATACATGATTCGCGGAGGCAGCCTCGACGGCGTGGATGCCGCAGTGATGATCCATGGCTTTGGTTATGACATCGGCGCGCACGCCTGGGTAGGCCGCCGCATCTTGCGTGTGACATTTCGTGGTGTGGCTGCACATGCGAGCTCCCAGCCCTTCATGGGGCGCAACGCCCTCGACGCCGCGAGCTTGGCCTACCAGGGCATTGGTCTGATGCGGCAGCAGATGCCGCCTTCGGATCGCGTGCACGCCATCATGAGCGGTGGCGATCGCCCTTCCATTATTCCGAGCGAGGCGGAGATGACTATTTACGTGCGCTCGTTGGGAACGCGCACGCTCATGGATCTGTCCGCCAGGGTGGAAGACATCGTCCAGGGTGCAGCGCTCATGGCCGGCGTTGAGGTGGATGTGGATTGGGACGAGCATCCGATGACGCTGCCCGTGCGCAACAATGCGGCGCTGGTGGACCGCTGGACGGCGACGCAAGCGCGCCGGGGGCGCACTGCGCTGCCGGCGGGGACGGTTCCGGATACGGTGGCTGCCTCGACGGACTTCGGCAACGTCTCCCACCTCGTTCCGGGTTTGCACCCGATGGTGCAGGTTTCGCCTACCGACGTGGCCTTGCATACCGAGGACTTCGCCCGCTGGGCGGCCACGCCGCAGGCGGTGGATGCGGCTGTCGATTCCGCTGCAGGGTTGGCGCAAGTAGCGCTAGATTTCTTGGCGGACTCGGACTTTCGCCGCGCGGCGCAGGAAGACTTTGATAGAGAAGGGCCTGTATCGGTGACCGATCTCATCGCGGAGAAGGGGTAGCGTGCCACGTTCTTGTAATGGCACGTCACGGGGCGTCGCCCAGCGTATGCGTACCCCCGTGATGAATTAAGAAACAATTGTGTGCTTGAAAGGTAAGCCTTACATAGGTTAGGTTATGCGCTGACATTATTTGCCAGCTGTGGTTAGCCACACCTAATATGCAAGGAAACTATGTTTACTCTTTCTCGCCGTGCCGCAGGCGCGACCGTCACCAAAGTTGCCGCCACCCTCTCCGTGGCTGCGCTCGCTCTAACGGGTTGCTCCGCAAACCAATCCCAGGATTCTGCTGAGCCGACCAACTCCGCAGCCGCGGACTCCTCCACGATTACGCTGGAGGATAACTTTGGTTCGAAGGAGGTCGCGCTGCCGGTAGAGAACCCCGCGGTGACGGATAACCGCGCTTTCTCCGTTCTGGCTCAGTGGGATATCGACCTTGCCGCCGCGCCGCTTCCGCTGGTGCCGAAGTCCCTGCGTGATACCTACAACAAGGACACCGTCGAGGTTGATCTGGGCTCCCATAAGGAACCGGATCTGGAAAGCCTCGTCGCAGCGGAGCCGGACGTGGTGTGGAACGGCCAGCGTTTCGAGCAGCACCAGGAGGACATCGAGAAGCTGCTCGAAGATGTTCCAGTTGTTGACTTCGAGCCGCGCGATGACAAGGACTTCTTCGAAGAGCTCAAGCGCCACACCGAGGCGCTGGGCCAGGTCTTTGGCCACGAGGAAGACGCCGAAAAGCTCATCGCGGACTTCGACGCTGCCGCCGAGCGTGCCAAGAAGGCCTATGACCCTGAGCAGAAGGTGATGGCCGTGAATACCTCCGGTGGTGAAATCGGCTACATCGCTCCTGGCATCGGGCGCGTGTATGGGCCGGTCTTCGACTTGCTCGGCCTGACCCCGGCCCTAGAAGTCGACAATGCTTCTGACGACCACGAGGGTGACGATATCTCCGTCGAGGCGATTGCTCAGTCCAACCCGGATTGGATCCTCGTTATGGACCGCGACGCTGCCATTTCCAAGGAAGGCGAGCAGGTCACCCCGGGTGAGAAGCTGGTCAAGGACAATGCGGCGCTGAAGAGCGTGAGCGCGGTAAAGGACGGCAACGTTTACGTGGCGCCGAATGACACCTACATTGATGAGTCCATCATTACCTACACCGAGATCTTGAACGCGCTTGCCGACGCCTTCGAGAAGGCCCAAGCCTAAACAGTTCTGCGTTAGCGAAGGAGAAGATTCACAACGTGACGGTGAAGAGTAGCGCTGCGTCCCAGCGGCCAGCCGCGAACAAGCGCAGTTCGCGCGGTTCTGTGCTGACCTGGAAGCTGGGCCTTGGCGTACTTGGCGTCGTCGCGCTACTCCTCCTTTCCCTCATGGTGGGCGAGTACAGCATCCTCGATAATGAGGACGGCTGGGAGATGTTCTTCACCACCCGCATACCGCGTACCGTGGCGCTCGTTTTGGCGGGCGCTGCGATGGCAATGAGCGGTTTGGTTATGCAGCTGCTGACTCAAAACCGCTTCGTGGAACCCACGACGACGGGAACTACCGAGTGGGCCGGATTGGGCCTGCTCTTTTCCCTAATCCTCTTCCCGCATGCATCGGTACTGGTGAAGATGATCATTTCGGTGCTCTTCGCTTTCGTGGGCACCATGGTGTTTTTCGCGTTCCTGCGTCGCGTGGCACTGCGCTCTTCACTCATCGTGCCGATCATCGGCATTATGCTGGGCGCTGTCGTTAGTGCGGTGTCGTCCTACGTAGCGCTAGCGACGGATACCTTGCAGCAGCTCGGCATCTGGTTCATGGGATCCTTTACCTCTGTCTATGAAGGACAGTACGAAGTCCTGTGGATCGTGCTCCTGGTTTTGCTGGCGGTGTATTTCTACGCGGATAAACTCACCGTCGCCGGGCTAGGGGAGGACATCGCCACCAATATCGGCCTGAATTACCAGCGGATGATCCTGCTGGGAACCGGCCTCATCGCGGTGGCGACGGGCGTGGTCACCGTCGTCGTTGGCGCCCTGCCTTTCTTGGGCCTCATCGTGCCCAACGTGGTGAGCATGGTGCGCGGCGATGACCTGCGTTCTAATCTTCCATGGGTCTGCCTGCTCGGCATCGCCACGGTGACCTTGTGCGACCTGATTGGCCGCATCATCATTGCCCCGTTTGAGATGCCCGTATCGGTCATCCTGGGCGTTGTGGGTGCTATCGTTTTCGTCGTCTTGATCGTGAGGTCGACCAAGTGAGTGTGAGTATCTCTATCCCCGCGACGAAGGAAGCTGTGCAAGTTTCTCGAGCCCGGCGAAACGTGGGCAGCTTCCAGTCTGCGGCTGCGGCGCGAAAGTACTGGATCATCCTCGGCGCTTTGATCTTCGCCGGGCTGCTCTTCGCCTTCGGCCTCTTGGCCTATGACAACCCCATGGACTTTGGGACTCGGAAGTGGTGGCTCATTGCGCGTCGCCGCGCTGATGCGGTGACCGCCATGGCGGTTGTCGCCGTGTGCCAAGCAGTCGCCACGGTCGCTTTCCACACGGTGACAAACAACCGAATCCTCACGCCCTCCATCATGGGCTTTGAATCCTTGTACGTGGCCATCAATACGGCTACGGTCTTCTTCCTCGGTGCTGCCGGCCTGACCCAGGCGCGGACCATGGGAACCTTTCTCATGCAGCTCGCGCTCATGGTGGCGCTGTCTGTGGTGCTGTATTCTTGGCTGCTGACTAGCCGCCGCAACAACATGCATGCGATGTTGCTCGTGGGCATCATTATCGGCGGCGGCCTCGGCTCGTTGGCAACGTTTATGCAGCGCATGCTCACCCCCAGCGAGTTCGATGTGCTCACCGCGCGGCTTTTTGGCTCCGTTAACAACGCGGAAAGTGAGTACTATCCCATCGCGATTCCGCTGGTCATTGCGGTGACACTGTTGATGTTCCTCAACTCCCGTCAGCTCAACGTGTTGGCATTAGGAAGAGATGCCGCCACAAACCTGGGCGTTAACCACAAGGTCAACGCCATCTACACGCTGATTTTGGTCTCTATCCTCATGGCCACGAGCACCGCGCTCGTTGGGCCCATGACCTTCCTCGGATTCCTCGTAGCAACGTTGGCCTACCAGGCGGCGGAGACCTATGACCACCGTTTCCTCTTCCCGATGGCTATTGCCACCGCCTTCGCTGTACTCACCGGCGCCTACTTCCTGATGGAGCACGTCTTTTACGCACAGGGCGTGGTCTCCATCATCATTGAGTTGGTGGGCGGTAGCGTCTTCCTTCTGGTCATTCTGCGAAAGGGCAAGCTGTGATCAAGCTTTCCAATGTCTCGAAGTCCTACTCCGGTGAGACCAACATCGGTCCCATCGATCTGGAGATCCCCTCCGGTGGCATCACGGCCCTCATCGGTCCGAATGGCGCGGGCAAATCTACGATGCTGACGATGATTGGCCGGCTTCTCGACGTCGACGAGGGCACCATCGAGGTCGCCGGCTACGACGTCGCTTCCACG
Source organism: Corynebacterium sp. HMSC065D07 (assembly GCF_001810695.1). NCBI lineage: Bacteria > Bacillati > Actinomycetota > Actinomycetes > Mycobacteriales > Corynebacteriaceae > Corynebacterium > Corynebacterium sp. HMSC065D07. Next base: position 657 of record NZ_KV802427.1, on the reverse strand, counting down.
AAATCGCAGGATCTGGCAAAGATCCTCTCCATCCTGCGCCAAGAAAACCACTTCATTACCAAGCTGACCGTGCGCCAGCTGGTGAGCTTCGGCCGGTTCCCTTACTCAAAGGGGCGACTGACTGCAGAAGACGAAGAGGTAGTCTCGCGCTACATTGACTTCTTCCGCCTTGGCGAATTGGAGAACCGCTACCTCGATGAACTCTCCGGCGGCCAGCGACAGCGCGCCTACGTGGCGATGGTGCTGTGCCAGGAGACGGACTACGTGCTTCTCGACGAACCCCTCAACAACCTCGACATTTCCCATTCGGTCGAGATGATGAAGCACCTGCGAAAGGCCGCCAAGGAATTCGGCCGCACGATCATTATCGTGTTGCACGACATCAACTTCGCTGCCCGCTACGCCGACTATATCTGTGCGGCCAAGGACGGTAGCATCGTTGCCTTCGGTGGGCCGGAGGACATCATGCGCGATGACATCCTGACTCCAATCTTTGAAACTCCCATCACGGTCATCGACGGACCGGATGGGCTCTTGGCCTGTTACCACTAGCTATTAACATTCAGGTGGACTGCCCGACAGTCAGAAAACCGCCCCAGGAAGAGCGTAAAAATGTGCATCTTCCTGGGGATTTGTTGTTTGTTGGGGGTGTGCGTA
>NZ_KV802426.1:0-1282 GCF_001810695.1 Corynebacterium sp. HMSC065D07 | reverse complement strand
TACCTCAGCTAAGGAAGGATTGAACTATGCCTAGAAAGTATTCCGTTGAGTTCAAGGAGAAGGCGGTCCATCAGATCATCGAAATGGTCCGCCTGGAGTCCTGCTCACTGCAACGTGCCTACACGGAGGTCGGTGAGCTGCTTGGAGTGTCTCACCATACGTTGCGGGCTTGGTACCGTGACAGCGCTTCAGTACGTGATGACTCTGGCGCTTCAGGTGGCGAAACAATGGAAGAAGAACTCAAGCGTCTGCGCCGCGAAAACCGTGAGCTGAAGCGAGCAAACGGGATTCTTAAGACTGCTTCGGCTTTTTTCGCAGCGGAACTCGACCGACCCACGACCAAATGATCTCTTACATCGACGCGTATAAGGATCAGTTTGGGGTCGAGGCCATCTGCCGAGTCCTTAAACAAGCAGATCGTGGATTCATCACCTCACGCGGCTACCGCAAAGCCACCACACGCGTTCCCAGTGCAAGGACCTTAAGCGATAGCCTTCTCATCCCAGAGATACAACGTGTGCATGCGCAGAATTTCTCGGTCTACGGCATCCGCAAAATGTGGCACGCGATGAACCGTGAAGGCTTTCATATCGGCCGCGACAAGACTGCACGACTGATGAAGCTAGCTGGTGTTTCCGGCCGCAGACGTGGACGAACCCCCGTGACAACGACTAGCCCGAAGAAACCGGATCATCGCCCAGACCTAGTGCAGCGAAACTTTCGAGCACAAGCACCAGGAAGGTTGTGGGTTGCCGACATTACCTACGTTCGCACCCTGTCAGGATTCGCCTACACCGCGTTTGTCGTGGATGTCTACAGTCGAAAGATTGTTGGTGTTGCTACACGCTCAACGATGCGCACCGATGCGCTACCCATGGAGGCCTTGGAGCATGCGTTAACGACTGCAGGGAGAATCCATGGAAACCAGCTGATTCACCACAGTGATCGGGGCAGCCAGTACGTGTCACTGAAGTATTCCACCGCTCTCGCGGAAGCAGGAATACGCCCGAGTGTGGGGACAGTCGGCGATTCTTATGACAATGCACTAGCCGAAACAGTCAATGGTCTCTACAAGGCGGAACTGATTCATGCCCAAGGCCCGTGGACGTCGGTCGGAGAAGTCGAACTGGCCACCTTGCGGTGGGTGCATTGGTGGAACACTAAGCGGCTTCACGAAGCATTGGACTACGCCACCCCACAAGAAGTAGAAACCGAGTACTATCTCACCCAGCCCATCAACACAGGGGCGTAAAAGAAGCGGAACTAAACCCAGGACGCTTCA
>NZ_KV802425.1:0-85758 GCF_001810695.1 Corynebacterium sp. HMSC065D07 | reverse complement strand
GACAAAATCAACGCACTCTAAAACCGGAAGGGCCTGTTTACTCTTGGTCGCGCCAACCTGGTTTCTAGTCGGTTAGGTGAGCTAAACGGCAAGGAGCGCGCACCGCGCAATGCAATTCTCTTGGTGTGCGCAGTGTGCCTGGTGACCTTGTGGTTTGGGCGCGCGGCCTTGACATGGGTCGTCGATATGTCGAGTGCTGGTATCACAGTGGCGTATTTCTTTACCTGCCTCTGTGCATGGAAGATTCCGCGCACTGGGCAGGTTCCCGGGATGCCCAAGCCCATTGCGCCGAACAAGTTTTATGAGTACTTCGCGCTGGCCGGGTGCATTCTCTCCGTCGGTTTCTTGGCGCTGCTCTTTGTGCCAGGCTCGCCTGGCATGCTGGGAACGGCTCCGCTCATCGCACTGGTGGTCGGGATTGTGCTGGGGCTGGCGTCGTGGGCTATCAAGAGCCGGCAGCTGAAGGATGTGCCGCCGGAAGAGACGGCGGCGTTGGTTTTGGAATAGTTGGAGCAGCTGGACGGCAGTAGCTGCTGGATGGGGCGGATGACTACATCGCGCCTCGGTAAACCGAGCGGTCACTTAGTTGAGTGGTCTCAAATGGGGCGAGGACGTCGAATCTTGAGAGCTTCTCCCATACTTTGCGTGATTGTCCACGGTTGGTGAGGATACCGAGCTTCACACAGCGGAGGAGTACTGCTTCAGTGTTAAAGACTGTTGCTGCCTGTCGCTTGCGTATGAGCTCTTTCGCGTCTTCGTCATCAATGATGATAGCGGTACGCACCGAATGGTCCTCTTCAAGGAGTGCTAGGCAGTGAGCGATTGCGACGTATTCTCCCAGATTCTTCGCCATTCCACCCTGGATCGAGAATCTGGGGCCCGCGAATAGACGAATGTACTTGAAGAGGCGATCCATGTCGTCGTCAAGCACGTGCACGTGTCCATGAGTAATGAGTGATGCCCATGTTTGGGCTCCGCACTGAAACCGCGGAGCTTTCAGTTTTCTCTCTACTTCGTCTCTGACCGCCGCAGGCACGTGAAGCTGCTCATCGTCTACGAACTTGAGAAGCAGGTCCTGCTCACCGGCGCAGATGAAGTTTAGTAACACGCTGGTGTCCGCAACGATGAACTTTCTCGTCATGGCGAACCTACTCGTTGGCGAAGAAGTTATCCAGGTCTGCCTCTATATCGCGCTGATCTATGAGAGTCTGGCTGACAGAACGTGGAGCGGTTTGCATTGAATCTGCTACTTCCTCGGGGCTTACCTGCTCGGCGAACGCTACGGTAGACAGGGTGATGAGTCCTTGGGAGTAGGCTTTGTAGGCATCGGCAACGAGCCTTTCGGAAGCCCGCGGAAGAGCAGCAATCTTGCGTGCGTGGTCATACGAGGCTTTCCACCCGAAGCGGGAGGCGAGTCCCTTGGCGGTGTGTTCCCTTAGCTCTTCCTTTGTTTCTTTCGAAATAAGTCCAGCTTGGTGCAGCTGGATAGCTGCTACATGCGGAGAGACTTGGAATCGTTGGACAATTGCAGACAATAGCTCTTCCGCATCTGCGTATGGAGGCAGCGCTTGTAGCGCTTCTTCAGGGCAGAGTACGCAGCGCGCAAAGGTGTTTGCGCGTGTTTCGGAAGGCAGAGTCTTGTCACATTGCAAGGAAGCGCCATCCTCCGTGATGTCCCCGGCCACGATGTGCCCGATTTCGTGGGCGACGGTGAAACGTTGTCGGAAAGGATTGTTGCTCGTGCTAATCCCTACGGTTAGGGCACCTGAAACAGGATCGCGAAGAGTCAGTGCATCGAGTCCATCCGTTAAGTCGAGAACAATGAAGTCAGCATCAACGAGCTTCATGAGATTGTTGATGTCGCTGACAGGTTCTAATCCGAGGTCGTGCTTCGCGCGAAAATCAGCAGCCAGCTCAACGCCCTGTTGTGAGGGGCTCGTTGAATTAGGCATGTGCGCTATCCAGGTTCACTCGTAGCTGGAGATAAGGCAGAAGAGTTTGTGTTGCTTCCTCGGTTTTGGCCTGGTGGCCACGGGCCGCAACGCGTACACGCTGGGAGAGCGGGGTGGCGTCCACAAGCTCAGCGGCATCTATACCAAGAGCCCACGCGAGGGCCATGATGTGGTGGAGAGTTGGCGTGGCTGCGCCTTTCTCTAGGCGGGCCAGGGTGGGCTGGGACAGAATTTCATCGGTCATGGCGGCGAGCTCTCTTTGGCTGAGTCCGCGAAGCTGACGCTGAGCGCGGACACGCTCACCGAAGTCGGTAGGGATGTTCATTTTGTGCTCCTTAGTGACTTCGATTAAACACGTGAATCAGATTTGAGTCAATATGATTCAGGGTGCCGTATGATCAGAGGAAAGCTTTTCTGATCTCTGTGATCGCATGCGCAAACGGTATCCGCTCCTGCTCGATGCGCAGCCGACATTGGGCATTACTTTGGACGCTCCAGCAGGCGTTGACTAGTTCTGTGCTCATTGGGCATAATTCTAGGCAGGAGCAGCCCTACTACGTGTACAGCTGCTCGACCCTCACCGGGCCTACTGGCAGGTGAGGGTCATTTTTCTACTGTGCTTGGGGCCTAGTGCGGCTATGGTTCCCCGAGCTCCGTCTGAATAGCATCACTCACATACGCAAACGGAATCCGCTCCTGCTCAATGCGCAGCTGGCCTGCGGTGAAGAGCAGCCGGTAGGCGCGTTGCTCTTCGGTGGTGAGGTGGGTGAGGGTGGCGGAGCCGTCGCCGGGGTCGGGGACGGCCAGGTGCTGGAATGCGGTGACGGTGGCGGTGTCCATGAGTAGTGATGTGGTGTGGGGGAAGTGGGCGCGCACGGCGTTGAGGATGGCAAAGCCGGCGGCATCGAGGTCGCCCCAGTAGGTGATGTCGGCTTTGTGCAGCCAGCCCAGTGCGTGGAGTTGGTGGGCGGCGGTGCCGGAACCGAGGATGGCGATGGTGGTTGGGGAGGCGTCGGCAAGCGTGGGGAGAGCCAGGAAGGTTTGTTTGTTCTCCACGATGAGCACCCGGGGTGGGGTGTCCGCGAAGAGAGTAGCGGCGTCGGCGAGGGGGATTTCGATATCGGAGAGTGACGGGGCGTGGTTGAGGTAGCGCAACCGCAGGCGGGCATCACTGCGGCGCAGGCCCAAGTCCGTGATGCCGAAGGGAGCAAGGAGCGCCAGGAGCAGGCGGCGGTGGGTGCCTATCCATTTACCATCCACGCCTTCCACCGGCACGGCGCGCTCCCACTCGCCGGAGTGGGGATTGGCGCGCAGCCAGGTCAGACACGGCCCAAGGCAGCGCAGATCATAGGCGCTCAAATCCTTCCACTGGTTGTACGTGCGGCGGACGGTATGAGTGAAGTCCGGGGAGTCCGGAAAGATGGCGGCGATGTCCTGGGCGCGCTGGAGGGCCCGGTTGTAGTCGGACATCAGGCCCGCGGCGGCAGCGATGCGCGCGGCGCCGGTGAGTACTACGCGCGTGGGAACGTCGTTGGTGCCAAGGCCCGCGCGGGACCAATTCCGGGATTCATAGATGACCTCTTCCTGGTGCGGCCAGCGCTGCCAGGCGCGGATGAAGTCCCTCGTGACCTTAATATTGCGGGCGGCGGCCATAGCTGTTGGCGGGTGCAGCGGCCAGTCAAGGTTGAGCGCAGCGGGATCGGCGAGTGCTTCCGCGAAGTGGTTGCGCAGGTACTTGGCGGCGTGTGCACGCAGGTCTTTAGGAGTCCGCATCGTCGGAGTCCTTGGGGCCGGGTTGTTGGAGGTCGTGGGTGGTGGAGGCGTCGATAAGCTTATAGCCCGTGCGTGCCTGCGGGCGGCCGTCGATGGTGGGCTCGTCGTAGCTGACCACGATGGTGCCGTCCACATAGGGCGAGAGAGTCTGGATGAGCTTGAACGGCGTGGCCAGAATCATGTGGAAACCAAAGGACGCGAAGACGGACATAGCCGTGCGGGTAAAAGCGGGATCCGCGCGGTCAAAGGCCTCATCCAAGATGATGGACCCATAGGTGGGCACGTCCTGGTCCGGCTCCGCGAGGCGGAAGCGCAGGGCCGCGGCCAAACAGAAGAAGACGAGCTTCTGCGCCTGGCCGCCGGAGAGCGAGGCGGAGTCCTGATAGGTGTTGGCCGTCGTGCCATCGGGGTAGCACTCGCGGCCGACAAAGCTGACGTGCCGGCGAGTATCCAAAACCACGTTGCGCCAGCGGATATCCTCCGGCTGGCTGGAGCCGAGGCGGCTTAAGATCTTGTCCAAGGCGTGGTAGCGTGCGATGGCTGCCGCTGGATCATCCTCGGTAACTTCCGCCAGGCTGTGGGAGGTGGCGGCATCGAGATCCCGCTGGAATTCTTGGACCACCTGGCCGCGGGCGTCCTTGACGTCGATGCGCAGGGTCCGCTCACCGTTGAAGGGTGAGCGCTCCAGGGATTTGTTGATGTACTCCATGCGCATCTCAATATCGCTGCGGGCGCGGCGCAGATCCGTGGCCAGGTGGGAGAGGTTGCGCACCGTCTGGCCGTTGAGCAGCTCGAGGAAGCGGGCGCGGAAATCAGCCAGGCGGTCCGCTCGGAGGAACTTGAGCTTCTCAATGCCCTCACCGGCGAAGCTGGCCTGCGGCTCCAAGTCGGCGGCCTCCGCCGGCCACTCGGACAGGTAGGCGTGCAGGACGGAGACAATCTTGTCGTTGGCTTCCTCGATCCGGCGCGCGGCCGTGCGGGAGGTTTCTTGCAAACTGGCCTGGACTTCATCGCGGCGGGCATCGATGTCATCGATAGTGAGACTGCGCTTGCCTTTGTGCAGGGCTTCAACGACTGCCGTCTCAATGTCTTTATCCGCGATGTCCGGCACGGGGCCGATGCCGCGGCGGCGGGCGGTGGAGCGCTCGAGCTCGCCTTCGACGTTGCCCAGGTGTTTCTGTGCCTCGTTGAGTCTGGCGCGGGCGGCGTTGAGCTTCTGCTTGGCCTGTGCGTGCGCGGCGGCCAGCGCCTGGGCCTCTGGGGAGGAAGCCAGTGAGTCAAACTGCTCTTGCAGATCACGCTTGCGGCCCTCGGCGGAGGCGGTGTCGATGTCTTGGAATGAGGTATCTAGCACCTGCTGGGCCTTATCGCGTTGGGAGCGCAGGATGTCCATCTTCCGGTTGAAGTCCTGGACCCGCTTGGCCGTAGCGCGGGCGGTGGCCTTGGCTTCGGTGAGCTGGGAGCGCAGCAACTCAATCTTGGCGGTGTTGGTGGAGCCGACCCGGTACCAGGCGGTGCCGCTAAAGCGCATGCGGTCATCCTTGATGAAGCGCGTTGAGCCGTCCTTGTCCTTGGGGCGGCTCTCCAGGCCATCGCGGGTAATGGCCGGGGTCAAGGTGGCCTTTTCCAATTCCGCTACGGAGTCCACGCATTCGTAGTTGAAGCGGCGCGAAATGTGGTGGCGTACCCAGCTTGCCATGGCATGGTCTTGGAACTCGAGTTTGTGGATGAGCTGCCGCGGGCTGCGCGCCGCTGCCGGCGCTGGGGCAAACTCCGGGATGGTGCGGTACTCCAAGCGCGTGCCCACGTTGCGGGAATTGACCCACTGGTTGATGGCCTCCCGCGCGGCTTCGGGCACGAGCAGGGTGGCGGCGAAATTGTGCAGTAGCTTCTGGATCGCCGGCTCCCACTCGCTCTGGTGAGGGCTGATATCGATGAGCTCGCCGGCGAAGGGGAGCTCGGACTCGGCATAGCCGGTATCGCGGGCCAGTTGCGAGCGCAGCTCCACCAAGGTCTTATCGATGTTGGTTCTCCGCGAGCTGAAGGAGCGCAGCTCGCTGTCCAGCGTGGAGCAGGCGGTGGCGGCGTCGCGGGCGGCCACGCCGGCCTCCTGTTGGTGGTTGATGAGGTCTTTGAAGTCGGCCTCGAAGTCTGCGATGCGGATCTTCGCGTTGGCCTGTAGTTGGGCGAAGCCATGCGGGCTGAGCTCGTAGTGATCAGTCCACTGTCCGGCCGCTGCACTGAGGCGCTGGAACTCCTTCGTGCGGTGCTCAATCTCCTTTTCGGCGGTTTCTATCTTGGCCCTTAAGGCATCGAGCTCACCCGAACTGAGCTGGGAGACGGCCACTGCGGCGAGGCGCTCTGCGTCATCGAGGTGAGCAACATCGGCCTCAAGGGATGCGGCCTGAGACTGGGCTTCAGCCAACTGCGCTGACAGGGCCCGAATGCGAACGTCCAGTTCTTCTGCCACCAAGCGGGAGCGGACAGCTGGCAGTGCCTCAGCCATGGCTTCCGCTCGTGCTTTGTCCGTTTCCGCACCTGTGCGCTGGGAATGCAGCTGGGGCAGGGGAGCGAGCGTATCAATCTGGGCCTTGACGTCCTCGACCCTTAAATAGGCTTGGCGCAGATCCTCAAATTGCTCGACGGCTTCATCCGCTTTCTCAAAGGTAGCCGGACGGTCCAGCATGTAGTCCCTAAAGAGCTGGTCCAGGCTGGAGAGGGACTTCGCGGATTGCGTGCGGTGGAGAAGCAGCTGGCCCTCCACATTCTTGATGCCTAGGCGTTTGCGGAAGCGGTCTGCGAACGTGGTGTAGGTCGGCGTGAAGGACGCGCCGGGGCCTTTGTACATTGCCTTAATCTTGCGGGTGTCCAGGCTGCGGGTGAGCAAGGGGCTGAGCTTGTCGATGTCCTCGTCGCCCGGCACTAGCCCATACAACCTCTTGATCTGGCCTACTGAGTTCTCACCGCCGTTCAGGCGGAAGATTGCGATGAGGGTGTGCTGCTTGCCGGCGGCGTTATCGTAGGTCAGCGCCACGACCGAGTTGGTGGCGCCCTCCCGCAAGTACTCGGGGGCGATCTCACCGGTCTGGGTGTTCTCCCGCTGCCGCCACGCGCCGCGCACATAGGAGACGAGGTTGCGCCCGTTGTGCCGCCCGAGGTCCTGTTGCGACGCCGCGTTGAACTTCACGTGACTTTGCGGAACGAGCACCGCAGACATGGCATCGAGCAACGTGGACTTGCCGGAACCCGAGCCGCCTGTAATGAGGAAACCCTTGCGGGCTACCGGGATGGAGAAGTAGCCGTGGAAAGTACCCCAGTTAATCAGCTGGATGCGGCTGATACGGAATTGTCCGGGGTAGTAGGTGGTGTTCTTAGTCATCGGAGGCATCCTCCTGCTCTTGGAGCTGCTCTGGTTCCTGCTCATCCTGGTCTTCCGTCTGTGCCAGGCGGGCGTATTCATCCCGGATGGCGGAGACCGTGGAGGCGTCGAAAAGCTGGCGCAGTACCGGGGAAACCTCAAAGCGGCCCTCGGTTTCGGTGGCGCTGATGAGGGAATAGTCATTCTGTATGCGTTTCATTGCCGCGTTGAAGCGCTTGGTGAAGCCGGCCTCGTCGCGGTTATCCACCGCACGGACATAGCCGATGCTCTCCCGAAGATCCTCCACGTCGACGATGACGCGCTCGCCGGGCAGGGTGAGGCCCAGCTCTTGGCGCAGGTTCAACAAGATGGCGGTGTCGATGTGCTTGAGCTTGTCCGTGCGCAGCACCTGCGGGATGCTCAAGCTGTCTTCCTCCACCATGCGGGTGAATGCGAAGCCTTCCGTCTCATCTACGACGAGCTCTAGGAACACCTCGTGCAACCGGGCGCGTAGATTCTCCTCGTCGGAGATGATCGCCGCCCACAGTACCGGTTCCTTCTGCGCGCGAATGAGCGGGCCCTGCAGCAGCTGCACCAGCGCGCGCCGCGAATGGTAGGTCAGCGTTCCTTTATCGTGTTCCCACAGCGGCGGCTCGTGCGCGGCATCGACGCGGGGGCTGTTGGCGGCGGTCACTGTAGCTCCTTAACGGTGGTGTGATCGAAATACATGGTGGGGATCTGGGCGCAACGCACGGTACCGTCTTCCTCGGTCCATGTGACTGTCTCGTGTTCTTCTTTCAGCGAGGGCAACGGGTGGGAATCCGCGATATGTACCAAACCCACCACACTGGCCAGACCTTGCGTCGGGGGATAGGCCTGCAGCACCTGGCCAATAGTGCAGGGGCCGGACTTGGCGACGGCCTTGCGTACCGCCTCGTGTAATTCCTCAAAGTCGATTTCTGATTCGCGGACCAGCTCATAGAGCGCTTGCGGGTCTTCCGTGCCGGGGTGGTAGGCCACTGGTGCCTCCTCCACGACTTCCCGCCCGGGGTTGGCCAGGCGGATGCGGGAGACCGAATGAATCGACATGCCGATGCGCTGCAGCGGTGTGTCCATCCGATGAAAAGCTTTCAGCTCGGAGTTTTGTGCTGCATCAATGGCCATGCCGCGGGCCTCGCGCAGTAGTTCAATCATGCGCCGGTCCTCCGCGAACTGCTCGGAGGAGACGTAGTTGCGCAAACTGCGCGCCAGCCCGGTCATGGTCTGGTTGACCTCGAAGCTGGTTTCCTCCATATCGCGGAAGAGGCTGCGCAGCCGCTGCCTCCTGTCCGGGGCGAGCTGTTGCCCGGGCTCGCTTTCCAGAACCTCCTTGATCCATTGGTCCAACCAGGCGCTGCGCTCCCTATCCATCAGGAGGGAATAGAAGCCGCGGAAGCTGCGCCCGGCCTCCGATTCTGCAATGTGGTCCACGCCGTTGAAGATTTCCTCCAGCACCTCGCCGCGGTATCCCTCCGGATCTAAGAGCTGTCGGCGCAGCTGGTGGTTGAGGGCCTCGAGCTCATGGCGAACCCGGGCGAAATCGCTCGGCACGGCCATGGCCATGTTCAGTACGTCTTGGACGCGCTCTTCCGTCTCCGCGGCGGTGAGGCTTTCAAACTGTCCGAGGTGTGCCTTTTCAATCTCGCGGTCAATGCGGTCACGTTCTGCTTCCAAGCTGGCCACGCGGCTAGCGATGTCCTCGTTGGTATCCCGCGCCAGCCTTTGCAGCGCCGAGCTGATCGACTCCACCCGTGAGGCCGTCACCGCGGTTACCGGTGCTTCCCAGCGCTCGATGGCTTCGAGTGCTGAGAGAGCATCTTCACTGGGCTCGAGCGTTTCACCGTGGGAGCTCTTGCCGGACTTTCTAATTAACCAGCCGGCCTTAACCCAGTCATTGCAGTAGTTCTGTGGCGTGCGGGGCATGGAAAACTCGCTGGCCAAAACTTCGAAATCGGTGACCATGAGCTCGTATACCTCTGCTGCTGGGCGCGCCCGGGTGCCGCGGGGGAAGTACTCCGCAATCAACGCCAGAATCACGGGCGCGTTGTCTGCAGCCAGGAGCCGGATTGCGGCGGAATCGCGCATCAGGCGCCGGAGGGAGAGGGCGCGTGCTTCAACAGACATGTCTTGATTCTGACAGGTGTGCCGGACATGCGCAGTCACGACTGGTTCAAATATTCGAAGCCTCTGCCTGGTGCATGACCTACAGAGCACAGGTCGAACTAATTACGCCCATGGAGGCGGGGTCAGAAGTGAAGCTTTAGGCTGCGTCCACCTGGTCGTCTTGTACCTCAACGCGGCCCATGAAATACCGTGAATGCGACTTTTTCAAGGATTCCAGGGAAGGCGCTGAAATATGGGCGATCTCGATATCAGGATCGTCGATCGCTGCTTCGCGGCGGAGGCGTTCCTTAAGCGCTTGAGTCGAGTCCGAGAATTGTTTGATGAAAGACTCGCCTGAGCGACGTTTGTAAATGATTATAAATTCAGACACTGTGCTGCTCCGATTCATCTGGCTGTCCAGCAAGGATTTTAGTTGTGCGCGGCCCCTAATCTAGTAGGAATCTAGTAGGAATCTGTCTAGCACGGAGTTCTAGCTGTTGTCGCGAGTGAACCCCTGCTTGGCTATGGTCGAGCTTCTCTTTCTGAAGGCTGAGGTGAGAGCAGGGACGTTGGCATCGAGAAAGTCGTGCACGGTGGCAGAGATGGTCTCTTTATCATCGGTATCGCGAGTGACTCGGCCAACCTGCTGAATGACAACGCCGCGGAAGCTTACTGGTGCTGCCAGCACAAGGGTATCCAGCGCGGGAAGATCAATGCCTTCGCCAGCCACCTGGGACATGGCTAAAAGGACGAAATGCGGCGTTGTGGCAAGCTGCTCACGGACGGCTTGCCTCTCGCTTGCCTTTTGTCCGCCGTGTAGCTGAAGGATGGGGAAGGGGGCGTCGGTAAGCAGGGCGTTGAGGGCCGCGAGGTGTTCGCGTCGTTTCACTAGGACGAGGACCGTGTGCTTATCCTGCGCTGCTTGAGTGATGACATTGGCGATGAGGCGGTTGCGGTCCTCATCCGCAGCCAGAGCGGTGTCGAGGTCGGGCCAGAACAGGTAAGGAGAGTCGTAAGTGAACTCGGTGTTGTGGACTACGTAGTCGCGGCGTCCGGGGCGCTCGAGCTCGACAGTATGGCGGATAGGGCCGCAAATGAGAGGAAGTAGCTTATCGAGGCCGTCGGATCGGTACGGTGTCGCGGTCATACCGAGCATAAAACGAACATTGAGGTGGGCTAGAACGTTGGTTAATCCGGCAGCGCCGACTCGGTGGCATTCGTCAACGATGATGTGGCCATAGCTGGAGAGAAAGTCAGTCTTGGAATCGCTACGGCTAATGGATTGGGCAGTGACAATGTCTATCTCTCCACTGAGCTTCTTTTTGGAACCTGAGTATTGTCCAACCTGAGCTTCCGGGAGGAACTGCTTGAGGGCTTGGCGCCATTGGGTAGCTAGCTCCCTCGATGGAACTATCACTGCGGTCGGGACCGAACGCTGGGCGATGATTGCACACGCCATGACGGTCTTTCCAGTACCAGGAGGAGAAATGAGCATTCCGGACTTGTGCTTGAGCATCTGTTTGACGGCGGAATGCTGGTAGGGGCGTAGTTCGCCGGCGAATGATGTATCGATGCGTCGGGGTTTGGGTGTGCGGCCGCGACGTGTGACGGTATATCCGGCAGCCTTCAAGATGTCGACGACGTCATCGAGCGTGCCGCGGTCGAGCGTGAGGACTTGGTCCTTCTCATCAAAACGTACGATGATCCGTGGAGTGCCGAAAGTGGAGAAACGCTGGGCCTGTTTTATATAAAATTGCGGGTTGGCAATAGCGCCTAGGTGCCGCAGGGCCGTACGGGTGGTGGCGTCGACGCCTGATAAATCGACGTGGACGTGTGAATCGTGCGTGACGTGGACTTTTCCGGAGGCCTTGAGCTTCTTTAGTACTGCGCGGGTGGGTGCCTGAGGAAGGGATGTCTCGGGATCGGGCTGAAGCGCAGCGTAGATTTTCTTGAGCTCGGAAAGCGTTGACTTCTTCGTTCTTGCCAAAGCTTCGAATTGGTCTGGCAAAGGTTGAAAATCATTGTCGACGAAGACTGTTGTGCCTTCGGATCGATGGTGGCCTGCTAATGGGAGGGCAATCAGGTTGCCGAAGCCACGGCCTTTAGCCGGCAGCGTGTCTTGGGATGGAAAGAATCGGTCGAAACTGGAGAAGTAGGAATCCGGGCTAGCCTTGGCAAGAAGCCCGATGCCCACGGACCGAGCGAGGCCGGCGGGAATAGGTTCGTCGAAGAATACCCAGACATGAGCTCCGTTCCCAGAGCGCGATACTTCTATGAGCGGGTCGAGGCCCTGGTTCTTGCATTCTTCCGCGTAGGCGCGGGCGGCTTGCTTGAAGTCGTCATCATCAAAATCGCAGACCAACAGCCGGCAACTATCATCTGTGCACAGTGGATAAAGCCCAACGTGAAAGTGATTATCACGGCGCAGATGTCCTTCGATCACCTTCGGTGTCAGGGGCTTTAGGTCGGGATTTCTTCGGTCATAGTAGCCATTGCTAGCCGGGTACCAAGCCTTCTTTCCCGCAGTATTTTTGGCTACTGCGTAGACATCTGTCCTCCCAGTGAAGTAATCCATGAAGAGGGCAATTTTCTCTTCAGGTGAGCGGTTTTCAGAGTGAACGTTCGCCGGCGGCGGTGTGACTGCAGTACTAGGGCGCGAAGGAGCATGACCGAGGGCCTGCAGTAGTTGGGCCACCTGGGACTCCAATTCGCTAACGCGAGTTTCAAGTGCTTGGAGGCGTTCCTGTTCAGTCATGGTGCGTGTTCCTTGTGTGTCGGAACTAGTTTATCGGACGGTGTGCGGGTAAGAGCCTTGTCGGCTTGGTGTTGTATTGCTTAGAATAAGCGTACGACGAGCCGGCTACCGGAACGTTGTCGCCTGGAGCCGCGTAGGCTCCAGAGCTTTGTGGAGGGCCTTCTGGGAGCAGTGATGGAGTGCGTGCTTTAACAGTCAAGCCGTGATTCTGGCAGGTGTACCGGGCATACGCAGCAAGTGGAGCATTGGAGCGGCCTCTATGCACCTCTAGGCATTCGCACACAACTCGGTTGTCCTTGAGAAGAGTCTCACTGAAAGGTGAAAGACACTTCAGGTGTAAGTGTCATGCTGGGATAGGAGGGTTGATGACTTCCTCTACGCAGATTCTCCAACGAGTGCTAATCTCTGAGATAAGCAGGTGCTGACTACTAAAGGGCGAAGGAGGGACTAAATTGACAAAGTCGACCGTTTCAAAACCTGACCACATTAATACTTCTGTAACTCAGGTCCAAGATATGGATGAGGAAGACCGTCGCCGCTACGTTGAGTACTTAGGGCGGGAGATCGCCAATTGGTCCGCGGAACTTAACCGCCGTCTAGCTTGACCATTTATCCCGACGAAGAGGAAGTCCTAATCGTCGGAGAATTGGCTTGTGGGTCCCCTCTGCAAATCCGTGATTCAAATCAGTTTAAAGCAAATGTAAACCGACCGGTGACTACTGTTCTCGGGAGAGACGCGTTTCCAACCGCTTGGGATAAAGCTGCAGCACTTCTGCATTCTTTCTGCACCACGCAAAGTCTTTTCGATGGTAACAAGCGGACTGGCTGGGCGGCTTGCTGGTTGTTTCTCAGGCTGAACTTGGCAGTAGGGCCCCTGCTTGGAAAAGTTGATGCAGATGCCTCTGAGCATCTTGTGGAAAGAATAGTCAGTGAAAAAGTTGGCGTGCCTGAAATCGCAGATGCTTTGCGGTCTTTGGTGGCACCTTTCCTAGGGAACGCCGGTAATCTACCGTCAGGGTTTAGCGTAACGAAAATAACGGATGAAGGGGAAGACTATTTTGTAGGGGTTGGAAAGACTCCTGACGGAACTCGCTTTATTTACCTGTATCTCGCGGTGAACCAGAGTACCCCTATTGAAATGGTGCTTACTCCCGATCAAGCACGCGAAGCAGCTGAAGAATTACTCCAGTATGCCGATAACCCTCTAGAGAAAAAGAGAATAAAGTTTAAAGCTCGAGCAATTCAAGCGCACTTAGACATGCATGACTGGTCTAGGTACATCTAGGCAGTTTGAAATACCAGAGCAAGCGCAATCTAGCTCATGCGCTAGCCGTGACCAGCTCCTTGAGTGCATTGAGCGTCTCGCGTGAGGCGGTGCCGTAGCGCTCGCGCAGGAAGTGGTGGGTGGCGTCGGGATTGCCCAGGGACACGGGCGCGTCGCTGAGGTTGTGCAGTTCCGATTCGCCGGCGGAGGTCTTCTCCACGGACCAGAAGCTCTCGGGGTGCAGGCCCAGCTCGCCGGCGCGCTCGAGGACGCTGAAGGTGTGGGAGGCAAAGATGAGCTGCGCGCCGTTGACGTTGATACTGGGCTCGCGGAAGGCCTGGATGATGAAGTCAAGGAGCGCTGGGCGCAGGGCGGAATCCAGCTCATCGGCCACCAGGATCCCGCCGCGGCGCAGAGTATCGAGAACCAGGGGAGCGGTGGCCATCCAGTTCTGCGTGCCGCCGGATTCATCGGTCAGCTTCAGCTCGTAGAAGGAATCATCGGACTTGTGCTCCACGATGATGGCGTGCAGCAGGGATTCAATCTCCGCATCGGTGTAGCCGCGGAACTCGTCGGGGCGGCGGATGCTGCCGTCGCTGTGGCTAAGCGCATCGATGACCGGGCGCATCTGGCGGAAGACGTGCTCCGGGATGTGGTCCTGGTTGAGCCGCACGGAGTGGATACCGGCATCGGCCGCGCGCAGCAGCGCGGCGGCCTCATGCAGGTGCAGCTTGCCAGTGCGGATGAGGGTGGTGATGCGTGCGGACGTGCTGATGGAGGAGTGCCCGTGCGGCAGGTAGGCCACGTCGTGCACCAGGGCACGGGCCAGCGGCGCGAGGACAGGGTGGCCATCGCGCAGGCCGGCGGAGAGGATCAGCTCGGTGTCCGTAACGGGGCCGAGCTTGGCGACGTCCCCCTTGTCCATGAAGGATTTCGTCCACTGTACCTCCTCACCGCGGGTCCGCACGAAGCAGGGGCTCCACCTTGTCGATGGCACGCGGCTGAGCCATTCCGCGTGCACGCCGGTGAAGCTCCACTGGAATCCGTAGAGGTAGCGCACGCCATCGAGCTCAAAATCCAGCTCGAAAGTGCTGGGCAGGCGCTGCGTGCGGGGATCTAGGCGGTACGGGGCGTGGGGGAGTTGGTTGGGTGGGGCGTCGGCAAGCCAGGTGGTGGCGGAGGATTCGATGGCGAGCAGTGCGAAGGCGAGGGCATTGAGGACGCTGCTCTTTCCCGACGCCGTGGGGCCGATGAGCACGGTGGTGGGCTCGCTGATCTGTGCCCATCCTTCCTCCGGGGCGGTGGAGTGCTGCCAGTGGTGGTACAGCGCAAGCGTCTGCGTGGCGCGGATGCTGCGGAAGTTGGACACGCTAAAGGAAAGGAGCCTCATGGTCGCGACACTACAGGCTCACGCATGCCGGATCATAGATAGCTGTCCTAGGCCCGGGAGCGTGCCCGCATCCGGATTTCGAACTCACTCCAGCAGTCGCTGGTAGCGTCTGTTTACATACCGCAACCAGCAACCACAGGAGGCCGCATCCTATGGACGGAGATATCACTGGGCTGCTTGTGTGTGTCGGTTTAGTGCTGGTCATGCTGGCCTACTGGACCTTCTACATCCGGTACGTGCGGAGGAATCCCCAATCAGAAGAGTGGTACGACTCAGCCGATGCAACAGGTGCAGAAAGCGATGGCGTCCTCTTCATTTATCCTTATGGCACGCTTATTATGGGCGCGGCCGGTGCCACAGGGTTGGTAGCAAGTGCGAACCTTCCCGAGTCCGTCGAAACGGTGCTGATTGTTCCGCTCGTGGCAGCTTTCGTCATCGGGGTTATCGGATTTACGGGGGCGATTGGGATTCCGCTTCCGTGGCCTTTTGTTCCGCGGTGGGTCGTGGACATCCGCAAAGCAAAGCGCGCTCGAAGGCGTGAGCGCAGACAAGCCAGAAAAATGAAGAAGAAAGAATAGGCCTGGCCGTTATCCCAGCGCCCTGAAACTCAGCCCGGCCAAAATTGAGCAGAAGCGTGCCGTGGCTCCGTCCTGGTGGTGAAATGGCGGAGGAGCGCTGCCGAAGATCAGACAGCGATTTCAAAGGCCTAAATTGCCGTTTTCTGGGCCCGCCGATTAATGTTGCTGGGAGCGGATTCGCTGTGTGCATAAAAGCAGGCGGGGAATACGCGGGGCTATAGCTCAGTCGGTTAGAGCTACGGACTCATAATCCGTTGGTCCCGGGTTCGAGCCCCGGTGGCCCCACAACTTATTGCTCCCATTGCGCCCTCCTGATGTTGCTCTAATGGCGGGTGCTTTTACTCCTGTTCGCTCGTTGGCATGGTGACATGTCTTGGGCCTGTTGTACTCTTGGCAGGAACTGGAAGGAGGGCAGACATGGAACAATATACGGCGCGGCAAATAGCTGAATGGTTCGTAGCGTGGGCTGATGAAACTGACGATGCAGAAATTACGCAGCTCAAGCTTCAAAAGCTTCTTTATTACGCCAAAGGTCTGCATATGCGTTCTTCTGATGGCCTGCCGCTTTTCCCTGACCGAATGGAAGCATGGGCGCATGGCCCAGTAGTTGTAGACATCTACCATGACGTCAAGCACTACGGAAAGCTTCCCATAGACCCCGATGAGTTCATCTCAGATGACTTTGATTGGGATGATTACCGTGACGTCGAGCAGGACCTGATTGAAGTGTGGGACAAATATGGCCCATACTCCGCATGGGCATTGCGTAATAAAACCCACACCGAATCTCCTTGGAAAAAGAACTTCGTCGAGGGCAAACGAGGGCTAGAGATTACGGATGCCGATCTGAAAAACTATTTCTGTTAACCGTGGGCAAGAAAAGTAAACGACGGGGGAGTAGGCCAACCAGAGGGGCGAGGAGCACCCCAGAGTCGAGTGTCGTGGAGGCACTCCGTAGTACTAGAGCTGACTATCCGCTCCTTTCAACGCGGTTCCTGCAGAAGGGGTGGGGCTTCGGGGAGCTAGATGACTCGATGCGCGCGGAGTTTTTGGAAAAGTGGCACAAGCGGTCAGTGCTGTCATGGAAAGAATTGGCGCAGCATCCCAAGCATGGACTTGGCTCTGAATTCATTCCGGCTGGCTCAATTATTCCTTGCATTCCGAGGCAGTTTCAGGATGTCGAGAGATTCCGAGTTTACCGCCACAAGGGGAATTTACCTTTCGTCGGCTGGAAAGACGGTGAAGTGTTTTATGTCATCTGGATAGAGAAGTCCTATAACGAGCTCTACGTGCATTAGCTCCTGTTCTGAGCCCTCGTAGGCTAGCTTTTAGGCGGCGTACTTCAAGGAATAGCTCCTTAATGCGAGATATCGCACAGCACCCGATACGATGACCACCATGAGCGTTGTCGAGATGGACCCATTGATCGAGTCGCTGTACTACTGGTCCGACATCATTGGTGTCCTCCTCATGGGCATGATTGGCGGCACCATGGCCCGCCAGCGTGGTTATGACATCGTGGGCTTCTTCTTCATTGCGATGTTCTCCTCCCTCGGCGGCGGCATGATCCGTGACGTGCTGATCAACCGCGGCACCGTCGCTGCGATGAGTCAGCCGGAGTATCTCTACCTGGCGTTTGCCGGCGCAATCATCGCCCGCTTTGTCTACTTCAAAGGCAAGACGTGGGATTATGTCCAGTCCCATGGGGATGCGGTGGTCTCGGCGCTGTGGGCGTCGACAGGCGCGCTCAAGGCCATTGCCTACGGGCTGCCGCTGATCCCCTGCATCATGATGGGCGTGTTCACCGCAACCGGTGGTTCCATGATCCGTGACATCGCGATGGGGCGCGAACCCGCCGTCTTTGGGGATAACACACCCACCGTGATCCCCGCGGTGGCCTGCGCTTTGGTGGTCCTCGGCGCGGATTCGGCCGGCTACTTGGCCTGGGGAGTCATTCTTGGCCCGGTCGTTTCCTTCGTGATGACCATGCTGGGTATCTGGGCCGGGTGGCGCGTGCCCGCCCGCCAGGAGTGGGCGCCGGTTAATGACACCGCGGCCTACGTCATGGTGATGGCGCGTAAGGCGGAAAGCAAGGGCAGGGCCGTGGGGCGTCGCCTAGAGCCCTCCAAACTCCGTTCTTGGCGCCACAACCAGATGGAAAAGGCACTGCAGCGTCGTATTGAGCGCGAAGTGCGTGCTGGCAAGCGCCGTTCGGAAGCAGCCATCGATGCCACCGAGTTCCTCGATTCCTTCAATGAGGAAGTGGCGGAGATGTCGCAGATGATGAAGCCGCCCGCCGCGGAAGCGGAAACCTCCGATTTCGGCGTGGACTTGAGCGGAGATTCCTACGAGACCCCGAGCACCGAGGGGCCGACACCACGCGAGCTTTTGGATCGCATTTTGGCCGATGACCAGCTCACCGATGAACTGGTGGAGAGGCTCATGCGCCGTTATGAAAAGAGAGATGATTAGATCCTTTAAAGTATTAGTGAGAGTGAGGTGATGAACGCGTGACTTCGAGGCGTTCTTTTCTAGGCATGCTGGCGGCGCTAGCGGTGTCGGGCGTCGTGGCGCCCACGGTGGCGGGATGCACGGCGGAGCCTGGCAACGTCGACACCTCAGACATGAACCTCATCACCACGGATATCTCGGAGCCACAGCGCACCCTCATCCCGGCTGATTCCAACGATGCGCCGGGGCAGACCATCATCAACCTTGTGTACTCGGGGTTGATGTACCTGGATGAAACCGGTGGCGCTCACTATGACTTGGCGGAATCCATCACGCAGGTCGATGACACGACATATGACGTGGTGATTCGAGATGACGCCGTGTTTTCCGACGGTTCAACCGTGGAAGCAGAAGACTTCGTCGATACGTGGAATACCGCGGTGCGCCAGTCGCTGCTCTCCGCGCACCACTTTGAACCAATCCGTGGCTTCCACGAAGGCAGGAAGTCAATGCGCGGCCTTAAGGTGACGGGGCCGAAAACTTTCCGCATTGAGCTCTCACGCCCCACGGCGGGATTCCTCGAGCGCCTGGGATACTCGGTCTTTTTCCCCATGCGCTCCGAAGACCAGGATAGGCTGAGCGATCGCGGAACAGATCCCATCGGCAGCGGGCCTTATGTGCTGGCTTCCTGGGAGCGCGAGAAAGCTGTGACCCTCGTGCCGAACCCTCGCTACAAGGGGCCGCGAACGCCGCAGAATGAAGGCATCAAGTTCGTGGTGTATTCCTCGGAGGAGCAGGCCTACCAGGACCTCGTAGATGGCAAGCTGGACGTGCTCACGCGGATCCCGGCGGAGAAGCTAGGCAGCTTCGAAAAGGAACTAGGCTCCCGCGCCTTGACCAAGCCCGGCGGCTCCATCATGGAAATCACCATCCCCGCCAACGATGCGAACTTCCGCGGTGAGGCCGGACGCTTGCGCCGCCGCGCGTTGTCCATGGCAATCGATCGCGAAGGAATGGCCCGGGACATCTTCCACGGTATGGTGCTTCCCGCTACCGGCTTCGTCGCGCCGCTGGACGGTTCCATTCCGCCGACACCGGAGGGGGCCGACGTCTTGACCTACCAGCCGGAGAAGGCCCGCGAACTGTGGGAGCAGGCGGAAAAGCTGGAACCGTTTGATGGGATTTTCAGCATTTCCTATAACACCGACGGCGGCCATAAGACCTGGATCGACGCCGTGGCGAAGCAACTGTCGGATACCCTCGGCGTGCCGGCGGAGGGCCATGAGTTTGCCACTTTGAAGGACCTCAGACAAGAGGTGATTGCCCGTCACCTCACCGGTGCCTTCCGCACGATCTGGCAGGCGGAGTTCCCTGAGGAATCTACCTTCCTGGTGCCGCTATATGCGTCCTACTCTTCGGAGAATGAATCAGGCTTTAACAGCTCTGAATACGATGAGCTGCTGAAGAAGGCGGGTCAGGCGAAGAGCCGGGAGGAAGCCCAAAAGCATTACACGGAGGCTCAGGGCCTGTTGCTGGAAAAGATGCCGGCGATTCCACTGTGGACGACCAAGACTTTCTGCGCTTTCGGCGAGGACATCGTCCCCGCGGGCTACACGTGGAAGCCAACTCCGAATTACTATCTCACCCATCGCGCTTAAGGCTCCAAGGGTTCTGTCAGGCTGAAGGACTAGGCTTGGCGCAATGCTGAAGTATTACTTGTTCGCCGTGTGGCAGGCCATCGTGGATCACGGCCTGCCGCTGTTGGGAATGCTGTTGTTGGCGATTCTCATCCCGCGCATCGGCCGCTTGGCAGTGCGGGTCATTGAGTCCCGTCTGGATGAGAATCAAGAATCTACCAAGGCGCGTTTGGCGCTCGCCGGTGCACTAGTCTACGTGGCGCAGGCGGTGGCCTTTTTCCTTCTTGTGTTGGCTGCGCTGGCCAACGTCGGGGTGCCGCCCCTGGGCGCGGCTATCCCGGCGACAGTCGTTTCGGCCGCCGTCGGTTTCGGCGCGCAGGCCATCATCGGTGACTTCCTTGCGGGCTTCTTTATCCTCTCGGAAAAGCAGTTCGGCGTGGGTGATTACGTCAGCTTTGACGGCGTGACTGGTGTGGAGGGCACCGTCGTTTCACTGACCCTGCGAACGACGACTGTGCGCACACCCACCGGTGAAGTGGTCATGGTGCCGAATGGTTCCGCGGGCGTGGTCACAAACTTCTCGCAAGAATGGTCACGCGCGGTGGTGGATATCGCCATCCCGGTCCACGAGGGCGAGTCCTTGCCGGAGATCACCGAACAGGTGGAAAAAATTTCGAAGCGAGCCCTTGAAGCCCCAGACATCCACGCGGATGTGGCCGGTGAACTCGACGTTCTGCCCGCCACTGGGCTCACGGCCCCCACTGCGGCCGGCCAGCCATGGCAGGTGCAGTACCGCGTCCTCGTACAGGTCAACCCCGCCCGCCAGTGGGCGGTGGAGCGCGCGATCCGCTCGGCGCTGCTCTCCACCTTCTGGGATCTGTACAAGCTTCCCACCACTGAGGGCGTGCCGGGGGATGCCTCGCAGGAGCTTGGCGACGTCTCCGCTGCCGACGCCCCCACCACCATCATGCCGGCGGCAGATACTGCGGAGCCTTCGCGCAAAGACGTGGCATCGGATGCGGAGACGGAGGCCATTGCTGCCGACGCCGTCGCTGATGCCGGCGCTATGCCCCAAGACAGCAAGGATGACGGGCCGGGCCGGCCGGCTTATGCGGATGACTCCGAGGAGGAAGAAGAGGACGATTATCAGCGCGGCATCTGGCGCGACGATAAGCCGGACAACAAGTGGAACTATTTCTGGACGCTTGGCGGGCGCGTGCGGGCCTCAACCACGGGGCTCATCGCCGGCCTCGGTGTAGTTGGCCTGTTGCTGCTTTCCTCCGCTAACCCTGATGGGGTGGACGCCGGGTGGCTATCGCCCTCGCGGTGGATGGGGCAGTCCGAATCCACTTCTGAGTCGGCGCAACCTTCTGCGTCTTCATCCGCGCCACTGACCACACCTCAGGAGGCGCCGGTTACTGACTTCACGGGCTCCGCAGAACAGGAGCCGACGGCAGAAGTTGATCCGGACATGCCAACTGATAGCAACCCGGACAGCGAAGCTGTGTATGCCCCCGCGGATCCGCAGGACACCGAAACCCAGGCCCCAGTGGAGCAAAACTCCGAAACGCCCGCGCCCACGGCGAATGAGCAGCCTTCCGCGATCGTTTCTGAGGGAGCCGCAGAGCCGTCCACCGTGATGTAGCTCCGCGGCATCACCGAGAGGCGCCACAAAGAGATGAGAGAGGCGCGTGGAGAGGGCGCATCAGAGATATGAGTGATAGGGAAGTGCAGCGACGTAATGCGCTACATTTTTGATATCGGCGCGGCGGGCTCATCCGTTAACGCATGCGGTGTAGCCCGCTGCTGATTTCCAGCTCGCTGTGGCTTTCCGACGTGATGTAGCCCTCGGTTGAGCGCGATTTCCTGCGGGGTAGTGCTGCAGGATATAACTTGAGTTTATGAAGAAGTTCTCTCGTGCGGCCCTCGCCGCCTCTGTTTCTGTATCTGTCGCACTGTCCGTTGTTGTTCCTGCTCAGGCGGAGACCACGGCCCCTAACGCCGAGGCAACCGCAACGGTTTCCTCCGAGTCTGACTCCTCCTCCCAGGAAGCTGATTCCTCGAGCCAGGGTTCTGGCTCCTCCAACACGGACGAGGATGACGCCGAATTCCAGCAGTCCTCCGAAGGTGAAATGATTGCACTCGGCGTGGGTATTACCGCAGCGGTCCTCGCGGCTGCCGCCGGTGGCGTGTACTGGGCGGTGCAGCAGCGCATCATTCCGAACCCGCTGCCGGGCATCATCCCTTCTCCGCCGGCACCAGCTCCGGCACCGGCACCTGCTCCTGCACCGCAGCCTGCCCCTGCCCCTGCCCCCGCGCCGAAGCCAGCTCCGGCTCCTGCTCCAGCCCCGGCGCCCAAGCCGGCTCCCGCACCTAAGCCGGCTCCGGCCCCGAAGCCTGCCCCCGCGTCCTTTACTCGCTGCGCAGACGTGTGGAACGCACTAGGCCGCCCGATCTATGCGGGTGAGCCAGGTTTCCGCTCCAAGTTCGACCGCGATGGTGATGGCGTAGGCTGCGAGCGCGATCCTCGTTAAGCTGGAGCGCATGAGCGCATTTTCTTCCCTTGAGTCCTGGCCAGTCGATACCGTTGCCGCCGCCTTGTTGCACCGCGGCGAGGTAGTAGAGCAGCTGGGGGATGCCTCCCGCCGCTTCCCGGTGGCCTCCGTGACCAAGCTGGTGGCCGCCTATGGGGTGATGGTGGCCGTGGAAGAAGGGGCGGTGGAGCTGGATCAGCCGGCAGGCCCTGAAGGCTCCACGCTGCGCCACCTCTTGGCACATGCCTCGGGCGTGGGCTTTGATTCCCGCGAGCCACAAAAGCCCGTAGGGGAGCGCCGAATCTACTCCTCGGCCGGCTATGAATGGGCCGCCGAGGAAGTAGAAAAGGCCACCGAGATTCCTTTTGCTGAATACCTTGCTGAAGGCGTGTGTGCTCCTCTGGGCATGCGGGCCACTACCTTGGAAGGCTCGGCCGGGCACGGTTTGGTTTCTAGTGTGGAGGATCTCGCTGCCTTTGCCGGCGAGGTCTATTCGCCGCGCCTGCTCGATCCTTCGACGGTGGAGGAAATGCGCAGCGTTCAGTTTCCGGGACTGCGGGGCATCGTGCCCGGCTATGGCAGCTTCAAAGACTGCACGTGGGGGTTGGGCTTTGAAATCCACGGTGAGAAGCAGCAGTGGATGGGTGGCTTGCCCGCCGATGCCGTGGGGCACTTCGGCATGAGCGGTACCTACCTGTGGGTGGCTGGTGACTGGGCCATGGTTGCGCTGACGGACCGCGATTTTGGCGAGTGGTGCAAGCCTTTGTGGGCCGAGACCAACACGGCCATCTGGCAGGAGTGCCAGGCGGGCTAGCCGGGGTGGCATGACGGTGTTGAGCGTCGTCGCGGCGTACCGTAGGGCGCCGCAACGGGGGTAGTGGGGTAGCTGTGGCGACAACGCGCGCGTGTTGCACGCGTTGGCTTATGTGACTGAAGTGATTGATGGGGCGATTTTCGGGGTGGAAGTCTCAAGTTCTTGTTGAGGCTGTGGGGGCTTAAGCGCAGGTTGAGGGTTGTTGTGGCTCAAGTGGCGGGGGAAAATTGTGGGCACACAACGACGCACCGCGTGGCCGCATACTGCGGCGACACCAAGCGGTGTTCGCGCCTCGGCGCGAGTGACGTGATGAAGACAAGTTCGTAGGGGAAGACGAAGCTCGTCTTGCGTCGGCGCATGCCGGCGTGCCATCACTCGCACGTCAAAGGAGTTTAAGGAGTGAATCAACGCGTTCACCCGCAGCTGGCCGGTGACACCGCGCCGGCCGCTTCAGCCACCCCACTTGGCAGCCCGGCAGATAGCTGGCCCAACCGCGCCTGCGGTGAGGTCTGCACCGCCGTGCTGCAGATCTCGGGCATGCCGCGCAACCTGCGCCCTGCCATCGAGCGCGCCATGGCGCGCTGCATCAGCAGCGAAAGCGAGTTCATAGTGCCTGGTGATGACCCGCTGACCGCCCAATGGTGTACCCGTTGGCACCGCGACCCAGTATGGGATCCGCTTAGCGGCCGCGTTCCTGACAACGCAGGTGGCCTCGGGATAGGCTGCCAGCAAGTTATTACGGGAACGCCCAGCGAACTGGACGCGCTGGGCCGCGCCGTGGAGATGTTGGCGGGGGAGTACGGGTTCAGGGGCGTCGTCAAGCGTGCGGTCTAAGTCCTAGTCCGCGAAGGGATCGAGGATGCGCTCCGGAAGCTCCGCCACGGAGTCAATGACGTGAGTCGGGCGGAAAGGGTAGCGCTCGATGATGCTGTCATCACTGATGCCGGAGCGCACCAGGATGCTGCGCATGCCGGCCTCCAGACCGGACTTGACGTCAGTATCCATGCGGTCACCGATCATGACGGTATTTTCCGAGTGCGCGCCGATGTTATTCAACGCGCTGCGCATCATGACGGGGTTCGGCTTGCCCACGTAGTAAGGCTCGCGGTTGGTTGCCGCGGTAATCAGCGCCGCAACCGCACCCGTGGCCGGGAGCACGCCCTGCGGGGCCGGGCCCGTGACGTCCGGGTTGGTGGCAATGAAGCGCGCGCCGTTGCGGATAAGGTTGATCGCCGTGGTGATGGCTTCAAAAGAATAGGTGCGGGTCTCACCCAAGACCACGAAGTCCGCGTCGCGGTCGTTGAGAATCCAGCCGGCCTCGTGCAGGGCGGTGGTCAGGCCGGACTCGCCCACGACGTAGGCTGTGGACAATCCCGCCTGGTTGGACAGGAAGGCCGCCGTGGCCGTCGCCGAGGTCCAGATGCGCTCCGCCGGGATGTCCAGACCGGTGTTCTTCAGACGTGCAGAGAGATCCCGCGGGGTGGACATCGAGTTGTTCGTGAGCACCATGTACTCGATGTTGTTATCCTTCAGCGCCTGGATGAATTTATCCGCGCCGGGAATCATTTCCCCTTCCTTGATGAGGACGCCGTCCATGTCTGAGAGATAGGAAATCACGAGTGTTCCTCCACATAATCAGCAAGTTCGCCCACCGTGGTGACGGAGAGCATGGTTTCTTCGTTGAGGCGGACCCCGCAGGCCTCTTCGAGACGCACAGCTAATTCGATGCGCTCGAGCGACTCAACCCCCAGGTCCTCCAATTTCGCTTCGCGCTCCAGGCCTTCCTCCACGCCGGTCACCTTCGTGATGAGGCGGGTGAGCTCGCCGTATGCGTCCCCGGCTGGGGAAGCTTCTTTTTCTTCTGCCGGCGCGGAGCCGAAGCGGGCTTGGAGTTGCGCTGAAAGGTCATTAGCCATGGGGCCCAGTCTAGTATTGAAATGTCATGGTTATTCGAGCACGTTCCTCCGCCATCGCCCGCAGCTGGTCGCGCCGGGCCCGCCCTCGCATGCGCTCCATCGAGCACACCGTCCACGGTCAGTTGCATGATCTCACGACAGAGCCGGGACTGACCGGGGTGACGGACTCGGGCTTCGTGGACAACGACGGCGTGCGCGTGGCATGGTACGAGGTAGGCCCGCAGGACGCGGAGGTCACCGTGGTTTTCATCCACGGCTACTGCTTGTCTGCTGAGAGCTTCTACTCCCAGGTCAACAACGTGCGCCGCAACTACCCTTCGGTGCGCTGCCTGCTTGTCGACGTCCGCGGCCACGGCCAATCCACCCACGTCGCCCCCGCGCAGTGCACGGTTCGGGGCGCGGCCGATGACGTGCTGGCCGTTATCGCTGAGCGCGCCGCCGAGGGGCCGTTGGTGCTGCTTGGGCACTCGATGGGCGGAATGATTGCGCTTAACCTGCTGCGGCGCGCCCCGCGGGAGGTCTTTCACCGCGTTAAGGGCATGACGCTGGTGGCTACCTCGATGCAGCGCTTTGCGGCCGAGGGTGTGGCGCGAGTCTTGGAATCGAAGACTCTGGGCATGGTCTATCGCGCCTGTTTGCGGTTGCCGAGCCGGCTCAACCGCGTGCGCTTCGAGGCCGCCGCACTCATCGCCCCGGCCTTCGCGGCGCTGCTGCAGGGCTTCCCGCAGATGGACAAGCTGCAATTCCACGTGGCGATGCTGCTGGATACCCCGATGTCGAGCTACGCAGGCTTCTTCGACGACTTGGTGGAGCACTCCGAGTTCGGCGCGGCGGCCAGGCTTAGAAACGTGCCGGGCGAAATTGTGGTGGGCAGCCTCGACATCGTGACCCCGCACCGCCAATCGGAGGTCATTGCCCGCCACTGGCCGGATTCCACCCTGACTGTCATCGACGGCGCCGGGCACATGGTCATCTTGGAGGAGCCCAGCGAGGTCTCCAAGGCGTTGGGGCGCGTCCTCGATGGAGTGCTGGGTAGCTAGGGTCTGCTGCTGATTTTGGCAGAGGCTTGTGCCGGCGGCGGTCGGGCCATGCGCGGTGCCCGAACTGCCCGTTCTGCCAAAGTTATAGCCTCTGTTTCAAGATCTGGCCAGAACTTTGGCAACAACGGCAGTTGCCCCTCGGCTTGAACATGAGTTGAACATGAGTTGAACATGAGTTGAACATGAGAAAGCCCCTCCTGCTCAGGCAGAAGGGGCTTGAGGTTTTAGGCTCTAGCCTTAGTCCTCATCGGAGGACGTGGAGAGGGTGGACGTCGGGTCGTCGAGCTTGAGCTCGCGAGCCGCCTTCTCCACGGTGCTGCGCTCCACCTTGCCCTCGCGAGCCAAGCCCTCGAGGACTGCGACGACGATGGACTCGGCGTCGGTGTTGAAGTAGCGGCGGGCACCCTCGCGGGTATCAGAGAAGCCGAAGCCGTCTGCACCCAGGACGATGTAGTCACCCGGGACGTAGGGGCGAATCTGCTCCTGCAGGTCCGTGGCGAAGTCGGAGACACCAACGAACGGTCCCTCGAAGCCCTTGAGCTGGGAGGTGGCGAATGCCTCGGTCGGCTCAACGCCCTTGCGCAGAGCTTCCTTGTTGCGGGCAGCGCCGTCGCGAGCCAGCTTGACCCACGAGGTGACGGAGAACAGCGAAGCCTTGACGTCGTAGCTTTCAGCCAGGATTTCCTGGGCGCGCAGAGCCTCGTACATACCCACACCGGAGGCCAGGATGTTGGCCGGGATGGAGCCGGACTCCGCGGTGTTGTAGTGGTAGATGCCCTTGTGCAGGCCTTCGACGTCGAGGTTCTCCGGCTCGGCCGGCTGCTTGACTGGCTCGTTGTACACGGTGATGTAGTACATGATCGGCTCGTTGTCTTCGCCGTACATGCGCTCGATGCCGCGCGGAACCAGGTGCGCAATCTCGTAGCCGAAGGCTGGGTCGTAGACCTCCACGGCCGGGTTCGTCGACGCCAGGATCGGGGAGTGACCGTCCATGTGCTGCAGGCCCTCGCCGGTCAGGGTGGTGCGGCCGGCGGTAGCGCCGATGATGAAGCCGCGGCCCAGCTGGTCGCCGGCGGCCCAGAAGGCGTCACCGGTGCGCTGGAAGCCGAACATCGAGTAGAAGATGTACAGCGGAATCATCGCCTCGCCCTGGGTGGCGTACGAGGTAGCAGCTGCGGTGAAGGAGGCAGCTGCGCCTGCCTCAGAGATACCCTCGTGCAGAATCTGGCCGTCGGCAGCCTCGCGGTAGGAGAGCATGAGGTCATGATCCACCGGGACGTAGTTCTGGCCACGCGGGTTCCAGATCTTCAAGGTCGGGAACCAGGAGTCCATACCGAAGGTGCGGGCCTCATCCGGAATGATCGGCACGACGCGCTTGCCCAGCTCCTTATCGCGCATGAGCTCCTTGAAGGTACGCACCAGAGCCATGGTCGTGGCTACGTCCTGCTTGCCGGAGCCCTTGCGCACCGAGCGCAGCTTGGACAGATCCGGGGTGGTGAGAGTCTCGAAGTCCTCACGACGCTCCGGCAAGAAGCCGCCCAACTCGTTGCGGCGCTCCAGCATGTACTTGATTTCCGGGGCGTCCTTGCCCGGGTGGTAGTACGGCGGCAGGTACGGATCGGCTTCGAGCTGCTCGTCGCTGATCGGGATTCCCTGCTTATCGCGGAAGAGCTTCAGATCCTCCAGCGTCAGCTTCTTCATCTGGTGGGTCGCGTTGCGGCCCTCGAAGTTGTGGCCCAAGCCGTAGCCCTTAATGGTGTGGGCCAGGATGACCGTCGGGCGGCCGGTGCCCGCGTAGCTCAGCGCCTTGTCGTAAGCGGCGTAGATCTTGCGGTAGTCGTGGCCGCCGCGGCGCAGTGCCCAAATCTCATCATCGGACATGTCCTCAACCAGCTTGAGCGTGCGCTCATCACGGCCGAAGAAGTGCTCGCGGACGTAGGCGCCGTCGTTAGCCTTGAAGGTCTGGTAGTCACCATCTGAGGTGGTGTTCATGATGTTGACCAGGGCGCCGTCCTTATCGGCTTCAAGCAGCTTGTCCCAGCCGCGGCCCCAGACAATCTTGATGACGGACCAGCCGGCACCGCGGAAGAAGGACTCCAGCTCCTGAATGATCTGGGTATTGCCGCGCACAGGGCCGTCGAGACGCTGCAGGTTGCAGTTGACCACGAAGGTCAGGTTGTCCAGCTCGTAGAGGGAAGCCATCTGCAGCAGACCGCGGGACTCCGGCTCATCCATCTCGCCGTCGCCGAGGAAGGCCCAGACGTGCTGCTTGGAGGTGTCCTTAATGCCGCGCTTTTCCAGATACTTGTTGAAGCGTGCCTGGTAGATGGCGTTGATGGGGCCAAGGCCCATGGACACGGTGGGGAATTCCCAGAAGTCCGGCATCAGGCGCGGGTGCGGGTAGGACGGTAGGCCCTTGCCCTCGCCGCGCGAGTGCTCCTGGCGGAAACCGTCGAGTTCTTCCTCGGTGAGGCGGCCTTCCATGAAGGCGCGTGCGTAGACACCCGGTGAAGCGTGGCCCTGGAAGAAGACCTGGTCACCGCCGGAGGGATCATCCTTGCCCTTGAAGAAGTGGTTCAAGCCCACCTCATACAGCGGGGCAGCGCCTGCGTACGTGGAAATGTGTCCACCGACGCCAATGCCTGGGCGCTGTGCGCGGTGCACCATGATGGCCGCGTTCCAGCGGATCCAGCGGCGGTAGCGCTTCTCCAATTCCTCATCGCCCGGGAACTCCGGCTCGAGGGAGGTCGGGATGGTGTTGACAAAATCCGAGGACGTCAGGGACGGCAACGGCACGCGCTTGGCGGTAGCGCGCTCAAGAAGACGCAGCATGAGGTAGCGGGCGCGCTCCGGATCGGAAGAGTCCAGAAGACCGTCGAGGGAGTCCATCCACTCGCGGGTTTCCTCCGGGTCGGAGTCGTGCAGGTATGCTGCCACGCCATCGCGAACGATGGGGAAGTTGGAGTCGCCGTTGTGGGCGTCCAAGTCGGCCATTAAATCCTCCTGGTTCGTAGTACAAAGATCTGTTCCTAGGATACGCGCCGCTTTCACGGCGGGGCATTTGGAGGCCCCCAGGGGTGGTTTCATGAGGGAAAATTTCCACCACTGGGGAAGATGGGGGGAGGTTCGTCGCGAAAAAGTGCACCGTAGACGTTAAAATACTCTGCATGACATCAACTACTTCATCGGAAGGAACTCAGCGAGTGACGGGATTTGCAGCCAAGCTCGGCATCGAAGAGGGGCAGATTGCTCTGGAGCTTGGCTGGGACGAGGACTGTGACTCCACGATTTCTGAGTCCATCGAGGACGTGTTGGGGGAAGATTTCCTCGATGAGGAGACCGACGAGCTGTGTGACCTCGTGCTGCTGTGGTGGCGCGCGGAGGACGGCGATTTGGTCGATGGGCTGGTCGATGCCACCCGTCCCCTGGGTGATTCCGGTCGTATCTGGCTGCTGACCCCAGGCGCTGGAAAGCCGGGCAACCTCGAGCCCGGTGAGATCTCCGAATCCGCACAGCTGGCTGGTCTGGTGCAGACCAAGGCTGAGCGCCTCGGTGAGTGGCAGGGCTCCTGCCTTGTAGCTCGCGGCTACACCAAGAAGCCTTAAAGTAACCGCAGGATATGCCTGCTCACGCGGCATTCGCAGCGACTAGTTGCACCCTGATTTGTTGCTGCGGGTGCCCATAGGCTAATCTTGTGCGAGCACACAGTGCACTGCGGCTTTAGCTCAGCTGGAAGAGCAACTGGTTTACACCCAGTAGGTCGGGGGTTCGATCCCCTCAGGCCGCACAAAACAGCAGGTCAGGCCCCCTTTTCGGGGGGGGTTGGCCTCTTTGTGTTTCCACCGTTTCCCCTGCACAGGGCGATTTCAGTATAACCCAACCACCGAAACGTGTACCCCCGCCCGAGTACATGTATCGGGGGAGATATTGCACGTTTATGGCACGGAATTCATGGGGCGCTACGCGCGAATTACCAAGCGGACGCTGGCAGGCCACTTACCAAGGGCCGGACAAACAACGCTACAAAGCGCCGGACACATTCAGAGACCGGCTAGACGCAATGGCGTGGCTAGCTGCGGTGCGCAAGGAGATAGACCTAGGCGCGTGGGAACCACCGGTGGTGAAGAAAACACAGACCAAAATTCCTACGGTAGGGGAAATGGTGAGGCATTGGCTGGCGTTGACCAAGCCACAGGTGCGAGCTTCTACGTACAAGGCATACGAAGAATTCGTAACAGCACGGGTGCTAGGAAATGAAACGCTGTGCGCTATTCCAGTAGATAAACTCACGCCGGTAGCCGTCGCAGCGTGGTGGCAAGAAACTGTACAGGCATTTCCGGCATCGAACCACCGCAACGCTAGGGCGTATCACAAACTCCGGGCTGCGATAGCGCTGGCTGTGGAATACGGCTATCTGCCCACGAACCCAGTGGCGATTAACGCGGCCAGGACACGGGCTAAATCAAAGGCTAAAGAACTTCCAACCACAGCGGAGCTTAGGGCCATTCTGGACAACGGTCCAGAGCGCTACCGGCTTATAACCGTGTTGTGCCTCTTCCACGGGCTTCGGATAGGCGAAGCACTAGCCGTTAAGAACAAACACTTCGTATTCGACACCAACGGGGCCAGCGTGCGGGTTGAGGGGAACCTTGTCAGAGTCCCCAATGGCAAAGGTGGTGTGAAGATGGCGTTTCATCCTCCGAAGACAAACGCCGGATACCGCACGGTGCCGTTGCTTCGTGAATTCGTTCCGGTGGTGATTCGGCATCTCAAAACTTTTGCTACGCACCCAGAGGAATACGCAACGCTTACTAAAGCCGGTGCGGTGGTCTTTGATACTTCCTACCGCAGCGTGTTCAACAGAGCTAAACAACGCGCCGGGATTGATAAGCCCATCACGCCACACTACGGCCGGAACTTTATCATCACGCGCCTTGCAGAGGCAGGCGCTACGCCTAGGGAGATAGGAAGAATCCTAGGCCAGGAAGATGTATCAACCATTGTTAATGTGTACATGAAGTCAAGGGAGGCCCGGCCAGTAGAGCTTATGCGCCGGGTAGACCTTGACGATTAGACGTTGTTGGGGCAATGAGGCTTAGGCTCATTGCACAGGACGGTGTGTGTAGCCCTTCGTAGTCTGAATACTCAGGTCTACCAACTTCCTTCGTGGGAAAGCGTTGTTGCTTTCCCCTTCGGAACACTATTGTCCTTGGTGGCCTATGCCGAAGCTCACCGCTCCTGCCTAGTCCACACACAACACTTGGTTCTTCGTAGAGCGGACAATCGCCGCTCCACTCAGATTTACTTAACAGTCCTTCGTTGGAGCCGCCAGAATACGGCTCCCACTCAGTCCATAGTGGTACGTCCCCTGCGTGGAGCAGCCAAAGCCTGCTCCCCTTCGGGGTGTTTATCGTTCGTTATCAACGACCGCCTAAGCCGGTCGCTAATACTCACTCTCCGAAGAAAGCGTAGCGCCAAACAGGTTTGTCGCTTAGAGGATGAACGAACGATAGTGAGTGTATAAGGAGCCCGATTTCCCGAATCCCACGCCTGTGACCTGCGGAAACGTAAACCGGCGGGAAAACAGTTTCCCGCACTGTAACGCTTCTACCTGCACAAACGTAGAAAACGGGAAAACTTAGGACTGTACAAATCCCGCCTTCGCATCCCATGCCAGAGTGCTCATGCCGTTGAGCTTCTTCTTTACGGATTCAACGCTAAAGGGCTTACCACGATTGTTCTCGAAACCGCGCTTGGTCAACTCAGCTACCACAGCTTCACACACCGCTTTCTTCGTGGTAGGGCCAGGGATTGATTTAGCAATCTCAGCCATAACAGCCTCTGCCGCGTCTGTGTCCGTTGCCGCCTTCGGTTGCTGCGAATCGACCAAACTTAGCCGTCCATTGTCGCCTAGGGACACCTTCACAGGCTCATCAAAGCCACCGGCGATATTGCCGTTAAACCTCAGGGTGGTAAACGCTTTGTTACCCGCCATCTTGAAGCCGACAAGATGCCGCATAAGGCCAGCAATAGAACTATGCCCACTCGCAGCGCCTACGGGGTCTCCGTTGTAGCCCTTATTAGCGTGATGCACGAACAGGACAGGGACGTTAGCAGCGTTGAATCTGCTGGCCACGGACAGAATAACCCCAACCGCGTCTAGGGAATTTGTATCAACGCCTCTGCTCGCGCACAGGCCAGGAATATGGTCAACAACGACTAGTGCCAGGTTGCCAGCCTCTGCGGCTGCGTACGAACTCTCTGGCACTGTACCGCCAGCGGCGGCCTGGTCAATCCACACACGATTAATGTCAGCGTCTGCGGCTATGAGACGGCTTAGATTCTCCTTCGGGCCGTTGGATTCGGTGGTGACGAATAAAACGTTTCCCGGCGCGCTACCGCGTGTTGAATCTACACCAAGAACAGGCCTGCCGCGTGTGATAGCAGCCGCTACCTCTACAGCGGTTTGAGACTTACCAGACTTCGGCGCACCGACAAACATGGTGTAGGAATCACAGAGAATTCCCGGGTAAATCCATTCATCTAAATCGTTGTCAAATAAATTCAACCAATCCTGTGCGGAACGCTCCGGTAGTAGTGAAGAGAAATACTCATCCACCATTGCCTGCACCTCGTCATCTGTGTATCCGGTGTTATTCAATGAAATCTCCTTCATATCGAAAACTAGTTGTCCATGCCTAAGGCCCCGGTGCGGGGCATCCACACCGGGGTAATCAAAGCAAGACTTAGGCCATGGCAAACGTCCTAAGCCACTGGCAGTAGCCCATCTGCGGCGGCGGCGTAACCGCGTCATCCTCCGTGTCGGTGAACTCGGCTCGCGCCGGGACAAGGGGCGTACCAAAACCATCAACACCTGCCATGCCATCGCCTAGGCCAGCGTATGAAGCAATCGGGGCCAGGTGCTCCGGTGCGTTGAGATACCGCGTTACCGCGCGGTGGTCGTGCTTGTAACCGTTGTACGAAGCAGCGCACGGCACGATATTCCCGGCGGTGTGGCCAGCGCTGCCCTTAATCGCCAACGCTTCAATATGGTCAAGCTGGCGCGTGTTCGGTAGGCCAGGTTCGCGGGTTAAATCAACGCCGGTGTAGTAACAACGCCACGGGTCAATCCCGTTGCGTTCCCACGTTTTTAGCAGATGTTCGACGCTGAACCTCTTACGTCGTCTGCCTGCCTTAGCAGCACGCTTGAAACCGTTATCCAATGCGCCTTGCAATCCGTCGTTGCGGTTGTGGCGCTCACGGGCGCTGGCGTTGCGGCATTCCTTGCACCGGCCAGCTTTGCCGTTGGCTCCGGTACGGTCATTATCAAAGCCGGATTCGAGTGGCTTTATCTCACCGCAGCGTGTGCATTGGCGTAGCCCAATTTCTGCTAGCTCCGCTCGGCGTGTGCGGAACTCTGCCATAGTAGTCGTTCTCGAAATCGTTTATCTTCCTCTCTCAAAGCGGAGGGCGCTTGCGCAAATTCAGTGCATCGACTAAGGTTGCTACCAACGCCCTCAGGGTGAACAGACCAAACTCAGAATTAAAAAAGACCACCCGTCAAGTAGCAGCTTGCCGGGAGTTTAGGCATTTCTGAGCACTCCTCAGTATGCCCTATGGCACACGCCGTTGTCAAGTTTTTGACGAATTAAATTCATCGACTTCGCAACCCCGGCGCGGGTTTGCAGGCGCAATACGCTTCGGTGGTGATACCGGGGGCGGGGGCATGGCCCCTGCCCCTATCGGGTGTGTGTTTGACGTGCTAGAGGTGTCCACAGCTCTGTGAATCGTGCACGGGTGCCGCGTTGTTAGCGGGGGACGCTAGCGGTGTGGCGGCTCCGTGTTGCCGTTGTCCGTGCCAAAGTGCAAGCCTAGGTGTTGCAATCCCAACTCAGCCACAAACCTGCGGCAAAGCCTGCCTAATCCAAACCCAGTGTGTGCACGGTAGTCCCTGCGAGGGTGTCCGATAGACTATACCCCTGCGGACACCGGGGGCGGTGTACGTATCCCCTGTACGATAGGGTGCTAATCCCTATTTATTGACACTGTGTACGCCGGGTTATAGACTCCAACGTACACCCCGGTACATTCTCACAAAGGACGCTAAGCAAATGTCAGTAATCGGATACCAGCGCGTAAGTTCATACGGACAAAACGAAGAACGCCAATTATCAGATGTAGATGTAGACGAAATGTTTACGGACAAGGCCAGCGGCAAAGACACAAACCGCCCGCAGCTTAGTGCTGCTATCCGCTACGCCCGCAAGGGGGACGTGTTCGTGGTGCACTCTATGGACAGACTCGCACGCAACATCGTTGACCTACGCGGGATAGTGGAAGAACTAAACGCCAAAGGCGTTGCCGTGCGATTCGTGAAAGAAAATCTGGTCTTTACGGGCGAAGATTCTGCTATGAATAATCTTCTACTCAACATGCTTGGTGCAGTAGCGGAGTTCGAGCGCTCACTAATCAAAGAACGCCAGCGTGAGGGTATCGCCATCGCAAAGGCCAAAGGAAAATACAAAGGCCGTAAACCATCGCTAACCCCGGCACAGGTCAATGAAGTTGTAGAGCTTAAAGCCAGCGGCGTATCAATCGCAGAAATCGCCCGTCGCTACGGCGTATCACGTCCTAGCATCTATCGTGCTTTGGAAAACAACTAAAACACACCGTGCGCGGGGTGTATTGGGTAATATGAACAAGTCTCTATCGATTAAGTAAAGGAAGTGACATGCTTACTAACGCAGCTGAATTTTTCATCGCAAACCCGGATATGATTAATCCGGAGGCCGTTAAGTTGGTTGCCGGTGTATTCTTCGGTGGCCTTGCGGCACTCGCTCTAGGTGTTGGTTCCAGCATTGCAGGACCAACCGCGCTACTGGCATCCTCTATGGCAGGCGCATAAGTCTACAAAGCCAGAAACGCCCCGGTACCTTGAAAAAGGGCCGGGGCATTCGTATTCCTAGACTACGTAAACCTGTGTCGCTGTAGTTCCGGAAACGCTGGTACTAATCCGCGTCATATCCTGGCTAGCTATCCATTCGGTTACAGACGCTGGTACATGCTTTGGATACGGCAATTCGTAGGTAAGACGAACACCATTGGCTAGCGTTTCGAGTTCGTAGTTAAACACCGGGGATAAACCACCTCTCGCGCTCACGGCCAGAAACGAAGTAGTCGTTATCGCCTTCGTCATCGTGTAGCACGCACAGCCCGGCGCGCCGGGTGTATTCCAGCACCGGAGCCACCAACGGGTGCCAGTCTTGCAGCACAGCGTCATGCGATAGCTGTAGCCGTCCCTCCACGTTGTTCACGCTCACCAAGAACGGGATACTCAGCCCGTCCAACTTCGTCGCTGTATCCATTACAGGCGCTCCTTAATCTCCTTATTGCACGTTTATTGCACGCGCATGGTTTGGTAGAGTTTCTACCCAATGCAGGAGCGCTAAAAACACCGCTAAACAGTGCGTTTACCAACAGGGATAAACCACGGGTTCGATCCCCTCAGGCCGCACAAAATGGAAGGCCAAACCAACTTTATGGTTTGGCCTTTTACTTATTCCCGGGTTGCTCCCAGATGAGGGGGATGAATGAATCACTTACGCAGGTCCGCGAAGGCCACTTTTTCAGCGTAAGTGTTTCAAACTGCTTTTCCAGAAGTGCCCCCAATCTTAGGTGGCGCTAAACGGAGTCTGTGTGGGAAGCGTTAAGTACATTTAAGGCGAAGCTGTTAGGGACGCCTCGAGTAGTACGAAGCTCTTGTTGCTAACCGACCTTGTCGCAAGCGATACCGTCGCCGTCGCGGTCTAGGCGTCGACTATAGCCGGGGCTTCCCGCAGTCATATGAGAATAGCCTGCTTCTCGGGCTTCCTTGCAGCTTCTAAAATTCAAATCAGCTGGCGGCTGATCAAGCTGAGGCGCCGGCTGTTGCTCAATCTGCTGTTGTTCTTCGAGCTCCTGCTGTAAACGTTGCTGTTCAGCCTCAGCTGCTTCTTGCTCGGTCTGACGCCGTTGGGACTCCACAATTTCCTCTTGTTTGCGTCGCTCTTCTTCTGCAGCACGAATCTCGTTGTCGCATTCTTCTGTCCAGCCTTGTGAGCCATCAGTGAAAAATGTATTTTTAGCCCCATCAATGGGTTCACATCGATCAATTTGCTTCGGCGGGGTGCTAGTTGTAGGCGACTCTTCGGTGGTCTTGGGGGCCGGTGACTGGGTCGAGGTTTCTGGCTCAGTTAGATGTTCGCCGGAATCTTCTTGACTCATACTTGAAGAACTAGGAGTGATAAGTCCTCCGACGAGTGCCGAGAGAATTGCAATTGCTGTAATGATGCCCCAGTGGCGTTTAAGTGGGGCGGCACCATTAATCTCTCGCCGTTGGTGTAACAGATACCAAGCACTAGGAAGGACAAAGGCTAGGCCTATGAAGAGTCCTCCAGCAATGCTTCGAAAAGATCCTGAGGCAATACTTCCTACGATTATCAGTGCGCCGAAAATGATTCCGCCCCAAGCGAGGAAGTTCTTAAACTTTAATTTCTTGTTCATATGTACAAATGGTGAGAATCCAAGTAGGAACTCGGTATAAGCCCTAGTGATACTTGGTAGTTGGTAACTCTAGTTATTGCAGTCTACTGCGCTTGAGCAGGGGACGAAGGAAACTTGAGCTCACTAATATTCAGGTGCTAGTAGCGCTCCTGGCCGCGCTCGCGAATCTTCTCGTAGAAGTCCGGCTTGGCGGAGCCATAGCGTGAGCGGGAGCGGCGCGAAGGCTGCGTGGCAGCCGCAGGCGTCGAAGGCGGGGCAGAAGGCGTCGTAGCATCAGAGCGCTCGCCGGAAGGATCCTCGTGCGCGGAGCTTTCGACGTCCGCGGCCGCATCGGGGGTGCCGGTACCGGCACCGGTGGCGGCCGCAGTGGCCTCAGCAATCAGGGCATCCTCATCGCGGGCGCGGCGGCGCTCCCGAATCTCAGACCACACGAAGTAGGCAAACCCCAGCGGTGCCATCACACCGAAGGCAATCCACTGGTAGCCATAGGACAAGTGGTTGCCGCGGTCCAGCTTTGGAACCGGCAGCGCATGCAGCTCACCTGGCTGCTCGGGGGAGAGTTGGAGGTAGTCGTGGGCTAGGGGGACGTCGACAAGCTCTGCAATCTGCTCCGTATTGATGGAGTAGACCTGCGTATAACCCTGTTCCTCAATGGGTGCGGAGGTGTGCTTGCGTTCGTCGTAGCGCGCCATGCCCACGATGGTCACCTTGTCCGTGGGCGCCGGATCGATGTGGGGGACGGAGTTGCCCTCGTCCGTGGGCATCCAGCCGCGATTGACCAGGAAGGTCTCACCAGACTCGGTTTCAAAGGGGACCAGCGATTGGAATCCCGGGGCGGACTCCACCGGGCGCAGGCGCAGGAGGACCTCATCCTCCGGGAGGTAGTGGCCGGTTAGCTCCACGCGTTCCCACTCCTTGTGCAAGGATCCATCATCAGAAAAGACTTCGGTGACCGGCTGGGGGTCGGCGTCGTAGGCCTCCTCAATGAGGTGGTTGCGCTCCACAATCTGCGCGTCCTTATTCAGCTGCCACGGAGCGAGCACTGTGAAAGACAAATAGGAAAACGCGACGATGAAGATGAGAAAGAGCACCCACCCAGGCTTGAGGAATGTCTTGAGCATGATGATCAGTCTAGTAGCCGCGCAGAATTATCTAGCCGTGGTTCTCTTTAATCCACTCGAGCAGGCCCGGAACGGAAGCATCGATCTCACTGCGGGTGCGGGCGAAGTCCTCCTCCGTGCCGTAGAAAGGATCCTCCACGCTGGCATCCTCCGGGGAGTTCGGATCGAAGCTGCGCATGAGGCGCACCTTGTCTTCCGGGATGCCGCGCTCGATGAGGGCATCGCGGTGGCCGGTGTCCATGGCCACGAAGAGGTCCGCGTCCATGTGGTCCGGACCCAGCTGGGCGGCCTGGTGGCCGGCGCCATCGTGGCCGCCGCGGCGCAGCTCAGCCACGGCACGCTCGTCCGCGCCCTGGCCCACGTGCCAACCGCCGAGGCCGCAGGAAGAAACTCGCGCGAGGAGATCGAGCATGTCGGTCTCCATGGCGTCGCGGGTAATGATTTCCGCCATGGGTGAGCGGCAAATGTTGCCCGTGCACACGAAGACGATGTGGAGCTGGTTGTCGTTCTCCGGAGGCGTCATGCAAAGGCTCCTTAAGCTAGAGGGGTGCGCTGGCGAACGAAAGCTAGGATATAGCAGCGACGCGACTGACGTGAAACCTCAAGCCAACAAGGAGCATACGAGATGGCAGAACGAACAACCGTTGGCGAGATCCGCCGCGTAATCCACGAGGCCTACCCGCCGCAGCTGGCCGAGCCCTGGGATGCCGTTGGCCTGGTGTGCGGTGACCCCACGGACGAGGTGAGCACCGTGGCCTTCGCCTTGGACTGCACCCAGGAGGTGGCAGACAAAGCCGTCGAGCTCGGTGCGCAGATGCTCGTGGTGCACCACCCGCTACTTCTTCGCGGGGTGACCTCGGTGGCGGCAGATACCCCGAAGGGCAAGGTCATCCACACGCTGATCCGGGGTGGTGTGGCCCTGTTGGCCGCGCACACCAACGCGGATAAAGCCCGCCCGGGGGTCAACGACAAGCTGGCCGAGCTCGTCGGCATCACGCCTGGCCGCCCCATCGTCCCCGTGGAGCCCTATGAGAACCTCGACGAGGCCTTAGGGCTAGGGCGCGTGGGCGAGCTTGAGCAGCCGGTGACTCTGCGCGAATTCACCCAGCGCGTGGCCGATGCCCTTCCGGAAACCGAATGGGGAGTGCGCGCGGCCGGCGATCCGGAGCGCATGGTGAAGAAAGTTGCCGTCTCCAGCGGCTCGGGGGATTCCTTCCTGGACCAGGCGGCAGCGCTCGGCGTGGACGTCTACGTCACCTCCGATTTGCGCCACCACCCGGTGGACGAGCACCTGCGCGCCGCGCACCTGGCGGAGCCGGAGGGCCCGGCCGTGGTGGATACCGCTCACTGGGCCAGCGAGTTTCCCTGGACTGCCCAAGCGCGCGATATTGTGGAGGGCGCATTGCGCGTGAACACCGAGATCATCGATGTCCGCACCGACCCATGGACGATTTCTGCGCATAAGGAGAACTAAATGAAACTGCCACAGGACCTGCAGAACATCCTGCTGGAGCTGGCCACCCTCGAGCGCTCCCAGGCACACGGTGGAACCACCACCATCCCGGAGCAAGAGGAATACGAGAAGGCACAGGCTGCACACGCCCGGCTTGTCGACGCCTCCGGCTCCGCCCAGCTCGCCGTCGACGACATGGAACTGGAGATCTTGCGCATCCAGGCCGACGAGCGCAAGCTACGCCAGCGCGAGCGCGATGACAAGGCGCAGCTCGGCGCTGCGACCGACCCGGAGACCCGCAAGGACCTCGAGCACGATCTCTACGCGGCCAAGTCCCGTATCGCGGACCTCATGAGCGAGCTGCAGGAAGCCCACAACGAAATCCACGCACTGCGCGCCAACCTGGATGTCCACGGCGCCAAGGTTTCCGATTCCGAGCGCAAGCTCGAGGTGCTCAAGCGCGCGGCTGAGGCCGCCCAAGAGGCCGCGGCGAACCGCCCGGACCCGCAGGTGCGCATCGGCGAGCTGCGCGAGCAGC
Organism: Corynebacterium sp. HMSC065D07; assembly: GCF_001810695.1. Classification (NCBI taxonomy): domain Bacteria; kingdom Bacillati; phylum Actinomycetota; class Actinomycetes; order Mycobacteriales; family Corynebacteriaceae; genus Corynebacterium; species Corynebacterium sp. HMSC065D07. Next base: position 46,500 of record NZ_KV802425.1, on the reverse strand, counting down.
TACCCGCGGATGTCTTGGAGGAATACGAGACCGTGCGTGAAGAAAACGGCGTGGGTGCCGCTGCCTTCACCGGCCGCGGCTGCGGCGGTTGCTTCATCGTGCTGCCGCCGGCCGAGCAGAACGCGGTGCGCAACGCTGCTGCCGACGAGGTTCCGCAGTGCAGCGACTGCGGCTCCTACCTGGTGCGCCCGGCCTCATGAAGCTAGTCATCTTTGCTGACGGCGGCTCCCGCGGCAACCCCGGGATCGCCGGATCTGGCACCGCGGTCTATAACGAGGACCGCTCGCAGCTGCTCAGGGAAATCGCTTACGTCGTTGGCCAAAAGTCCACCAATAACGTGGCCGAATACCACGGGTTGCTGCGCGGCCTGGAGGCCGCGGTGGAGCTGGGCGCGGATGAGGTGGAGTTCTATATGGACTCCAAGCTCGTGGTGGAGCAGATGAACGGGCGCTGGAAGATCAAGCACCCGGATATGCAGAAGCTGGCCATCGAGGCGCGCCGCCTGCTGGATCAGATTCCTAGCTTTAGCCTCGAGTGGGTCCCGCGCGCGAAGAACTCTGTGGCTGATGCGCTCTCCAACGTGGCGATGGACGCCGCCGCGAAGGGCGATCCCGCGGGCATCCTCGACATGGGTTCCGGCGACGGCGCTGAGGCCGTCGCTGCGGATAGTCAGGATGCCAGCGGGGAGGTCGGGGGGACGTCGGCAAGCACGGCGTCCTCTACCGCAGCCGACTGGCGCCCCGAGACTGGACAGACCACCCGCTTCATCCTGCTGCGCCACGGGCAGACGGCGATGTCCGCCGCCAAGCAGTACTCCGGGCGTGCGAACCCCGAGCTCACCGAGCTGGGCAAGAAGCAAGCGCTCGCCGCAGCGCAAGCCCTGGCCGATACCCACATCGATGCCGTGGTGTGCTCGCCGCTGCGCCGCTGCCAGCAGACGGCCGCGGCCGTGGTTAAGGGCAGGGACCTGCGCGTGGAAACCGTCGAGGACCTCATCGAGGTGGACTTCGGACGCTGGGAAGGCAAGACCTTCGCGGAAGCCGATGCCGCCGACCCTGAGCTCCACGCGCGTTGGCTGAAAGACACGTCCGTGGCCTGCCCGGGCGGGGAGTCCCTGCGCGCCGTGCACCGCCGCGTCAGTGCCGCGCGCCGCGAGCTGCAGCAGCGCTACGCGGGGCAGACCGTTCTTGTGGTCTCCCACGTCAACCCCATCAAATCCTTCGTGCGCCAAGCACTCGATTCCGGACCGCAAACGCCCAACCACCTCTTCCTGGAGCTGGCTTCCGTGAGTGAGGTCGAGTTCTTCGACGGCGGTAGCACCCTGCACCGTTTCAACGATGTGGGGCATCTGGGCGTGCTGCGATAAACTAACAGGCGCGAATGAGCCGACCGGGCAAACGCGTTCCGTCGAACCGGCCCCTTCATGGGGCTAGGCGCGGGCCGAGGAAAGTCCGGACTCCACAGAGCACGGTGGTTGCTAACAGCAACCCGGGGTGACCCGCGGGAAAGTGCAACAGAAAGTAGACCGCCGCGTGCCTCCACTGCGTTTCGGCGCGGCGAAAGGGAAGCGGTAAGGGTGAAAGGGTGCGGTAAGAGCGCACCAGCACCGTCAGCGATGGCGGTGGCTGGGTAAACCCCACTGGGAGCAAGGCATCACGGCCCGCCACGTTAGCGGGCCCGATCAGGCGTTAGTAGGCTGCTCGCCGAAGCCTGAAGGTAGCTGCTTGAGCCAACTGGCAACGGTTGGCCTGGATGGATGTTTGCCACCGCGCCTTGGCGCGCGGCACAGAATCCGGCTTATAGGTTGGCTCATTCGCACCCACACTTTTATTTTTTGGAACAATGGGGCGGCATGAAACTGTATGCCGCGCCCTTGGACTTTCGGCCCATCGCCGAGGAGTTTTCCGTTCCGACCGACTTCCCGGAGGACGTCACCGCACAGGCCGCCTCCGCGCAGGACCGCTATGCTGAGCAGCGCCGCGACGCCCGCGACATCCCGCTGGTAACAATTGATCCGGCCGGCTCCATGGACCTGGACCAGGCCGTGTTCATCGAGGCGCGCGATGGCGGCTACCGCGTGCTCTATGCCATCGCGGATGTCGCCGCGTTCATCGAACCGGGTTCCGCACTCGAGCAGGAATCCCTCAAGCGCGGCCAGACCATCTACCTGCCCGATGAGCCCGCGCGGCTGCACCCGGCAGAGCTCTCCGAAGATAGGGCTTCGCTGCTTGCCGACGTCGACCGCCCCGCCGTCCTCTGGACCTTCGACCTTGACTCCGCAGGTGAGGTGGAGGACTTCTCGGTGGAGCGCGCGCTCGTGCGCAGCCACGCGCGGCTGGACTACGACCAAGTGCACGCCGACTTGGAGAAGGGCACGCTGCATTCCTCCATCGCCTTGCTGCCGGAGGTGGGAAAGCTGCGCCAGGCTTCTTCGCTGCGCCGCGAGGCGATCAACTTGCGCATTCCCTCGCAGCGCGTATCCGAAAGCAGCGATGGGGAGAAAGGCCACTACGAGCTGGTCATGGAGCCGCGCCATGAGGTGATGGACTATAACTCGGAGATTTCCTTGCTCACCGGGATGTGCGCGGGGAGGCTGATGGAATCACATGGTGTTGGTTTCCTGCGCACCCTATCGGCGGCCACCCCGGAGGCTGAGGCCACCTTCCGCTCTGAGGCGGAGGCCCTGGGCTTTGATCTGGGGGAGAGTAGCATCTCTGAATTCCTGCATTCCGTGGACGCGGATTCACCACGCGGGATGGCGGTGATGCGCGAGGCCCAGCGTTTGCTTCGTGGTGCTGACTACGTGTGGCTGGAGGATGGCCAGGCGGACGTGCACGCGGGAATCGGCGGCTACTATGCGCACGTGACGGCCCCGCTGCGGCGTCTAGTTGACCGCTTCGCCACGGAGGTCTGCCTGGCGCTCAGCGGCGGCTACGAGGTCCGCAGTGGGTGTGCGAGCGCGCCGGGGATGTCGTTTCCACGATGCGCTCGACATCGCAGCTGGCCTCCCAGGTGGATAAGGCCTGTTTGAACCTTACGGAGGCGACGGTCTTGGCGCCGTGGGTAGGCACCAACTTCGAAGCCGTGGTGGTCGATGGCGGGGAACAGCGCGAGAAGGCGCGCCTCTTTGTTCTGGACCCGCCGGTGATGGGGCAGGCCGTGGGGCACCCGGAGACCGGCAAGGAGACGATGGTGTCCTTGGTCAAGGCCGACGTTGAGGAGCGCGATGTGCTCTTCGCGTGGCCGGCGGACTAGTCCTCGGTGATTGCTGGGCTTCCGGCAGTAAGCGGGACGACAAGCAGGCCGTCCTCGGCCAAGTCGGCCGCGAAGTTTGTGGCCTTGGTGCTCGGGACGTAGGCGATGACCGCGGAGGACGTGCCCGCGTGGGCGGAGCGTGCCGCTACGGCGCCGCGCGCGGTAGCCAGCTGCGCGAGTTTCTCCGCGGAGCTGAATTCATACACGGTGGACAAGGCTGACTGCGATTGCGTGAGGAGCGGGAAAAGCTCGGTGCCGCGGCGCGAGCGCAAAGCGCGGGCAACTCCTTCGGCGCGCTCGGTTTCCTCTGAGTAGAAGGTCAGCCACGCGGTGGCTTGCGCGATGGTCGGCTGATTCTCGGTGCCGTGCACCTTGTGGACAGCAGCGAGCCACTCGAGGACGCGCTGGGGTGCATCCGGCAACAGGCGCAGCGAAGGCGTGCCGAAGGCGCGGCAGGCTGCGTCGATGAATTGCTCGCGGGTGCGAATCTCTGCCACGGCTTCTAAGGAATCGGCATCACTCGGCACGGCCAGCGCGAAAGCCGCGATGTCTTTGTTGACCATGTGCGGTGCCTGGGTGACGGAGCCGTCGGCGTAGTCGATGATGGTGATGGACTCACCAGCGCCGCGCAGCGCGGCGGAGTGGCGGGCGCGCAGCGCAGGGAATCGGGCGAAGGTGCCAACTGCTTGGGAACACACCTCCGCGATGCGGGCACGCAGCGGAGCATCATGCAGATCATCTGCGTTGCCGAGCAACGCTAGCGCTGTGGCAATGTCGATGGCTGCGGCGGCGCCGAGCCCGGTCGAATCGGGGATGTCGTTGACCACGGTGATATCGGCGCCGGCGGTCTCGCGGGTAAGGAGCTGGCGGTTGATCATGGTGTAGATGATGCCGCCGAGGCGCGCGGCGATGGCCCCTTCGGGTGCAGGGGGTTCGATGGGCTGGCCTTCGGAATCGACGCTGGGCTGTTGCTCCGCGGCGAGGGAAGAGACCTGCTCGAGGGAAATCTGGTCTTCAACGGTCTCGCCGTTGGTGTGCTCTAGGCGTACCTTGACCAGGCCGTCGCTGCGGGGGCTGACAGCTGCTGCCGCGCGGATGTTGGCCAGGCCCATGATGGCGATGCCGCCGTAGTGATCGATGTGCTCGCCGATGAGTGCCCAGGTGGCAGGGGCGCTAGCAACATGAGCTGCATCAGCGCCCACGTTCTCGCGGTGTGCGGCGCGAACGCGGTCGATGGCCGGGGTCGAAGGGGCAGTCCACAGGGGCATCGGGAAGGTTCTCCTTTGCTGGTGGCGATAGCCTGCCTAAAAGAAAGGGCAGGAGTAGGTGACCAATCTATTCTAACGGGCGAGGCCCGCGGGCGGTCTGTAGTGTGGGGTGCACTGATTACTTGCCCGACAGAACGGAGAAAACTATGGCTGAGGCTGACAACAAGTGGTTCTACGACCCGTCTACCGGCGAGGTATCCCAGGGAAAGGTGTCCGGCTGGGAGAACCGCATGGGCCCCTACAATTCCCGCGAGGAAGCCGAGCACGCTATTGAAATCGCGCAAGCCCGCACCGCCGCGGCTGATGCTGAGGATGCCGCCGAAGACGATAACTAGGCGATAGCTAAACGTCTCATGGCCGACCATGAGGGGGATGCGAAAAGCTCAGGCCCACACCACCGCAAGCAGGCGATGGTGTGGGCCGTTGTGGTGACTGCACAACTACACAGCCACGCAGGATGAGCCGGCGGCTTAGCGCAGCTTCTTGCGCAGCGGCTTAAACGCGGACTTGATGGCTTTAAAGCTGTCCGAGTAGGCGTTGAGTGCTTCCAACCCGATGACGCGCTCGCGCTGGTAGAGCAGGCCATAGCCGAAGGTATCCTCGCCCCGCCGGCGTGCGGTTTCTGCCAATTCGAGCAACTTATCGCGAGAGGTCACGGAATCCTGGAAGTCTCCCAAGACAGATTGCATCTGCTTGCAGGCCTTGTAGAGGTTCTTGGTCTTTAGCGTGGTGGCTGAACCAGCGGCCTCAGCTGCATAGCGCAGTTTCTTTGCGGCCTTGCGCATATCGTGGAAGTACTCTTCACGCTCGTGCAGCGTCAGCTCGGTGTTATCCCAGTTGGAGATAGCCTTCTTGTGGCGCTTGACCAGCTTGTCATAGGCCTGCTTGAGGTGCAGCGCCATCACCGTGTCAAGATCGTGGGACTCTTCTTCATCGCGTTTGGCGTGCTTCGGCGCATAGTCCTTCGCTGCGTCCTGCTGCTCAGATGATTCAGCGGAAACTGGAGCAGCGGAATCAGATTCCACCGCACCGTTGTCCCCGGCGCTGGTGTCTTCGTCAACCGAAGCATCCTCGGCGGCGACTGGTGGGTTGGAAAGGAATGCGTCGAGCGCATCGAGCAGAGCCAGGTACTGATCAGAATCGAGAGCAGCGATGACACGACGATGCGCGCGGCGGTAAGCGCGGCCCATATCGTGCGCGATGTGTTCGCGGGTGGCTTCATCAAGCACATCGGAGTCCTCGGAGGCGAGGAGGTTCTGCCAGCGCTCTTCCACGACCTCGGCGTCACGAGCAACGCCAAGCATGGCCGCAAGCTCCTTGAGATCGGACTCTAGGCGCTTGATCTCGGGGCCCACGACAATGCCGTGGAAGGTTTGAAGGTGGCTGCGCAATTCGCGGGTAGCAACGCGCATTTGGTGCACGGAATCCCACTCATCACGGCGTACCCGCGGATCAAACTCGACGAGCTTATCCCGATTAGCTCGCAGTGCTTCCACGACTGCCGCCGCGGGTGAGCCGGGTTCCACGTTAGACGTTGCGAGTGCTGGGGGAAGCTCGACATTGTTGATGGACTGTCCCAATGCCGATTTCAGCTTGGACGGTGAGGAGGAAACCCGCGCACCAGAACTGATCAACAGGGAAGTGGCATGCCGCAGTAGCGCGCTGCCCTCCTTCGTGCCGGGCAGTTCTCCTGCGAGCTCTACTTCCCACTCGCGCCACGTGCTCTGAGAGCCACCTGGTAGGAAAGAGAAGGCGGTGACATGGTCATCGCAGAACTCAGCGACAGGCTGCTCGTCCGCGTTGACGAGGAGCAACTCGGTGCGGTTGTTGTCCACTTGTGCAATGGGCTCGAGCGGGTGGTTACGGATCACCGAACGAACCTGGTGGAGGAGCTCGGCAGGGACTTCGTACTTGCCGTCGACGGGTTCACCGAGTTCGGCTCGGATTTCGGTACGACCTTCCGCGCCGGGAATTTTGATATGCCAGCCATCGTCATTTCCACCGGTGCGGCGCCGCAGCGTGATCTTCGCGTGAGTAAGGCGGAGATCCTCAGTGTCGTAGTAAATCGCCGACAACGAGTGGTGGCGAGTTTCTGCGACTCGGGCTACCTCATCGAGGCGGGCGAGATCTGGTACCGGGGTGGTTTCATCCACGGCGAACTTGGCTTCGATTTCAAGAAACGTCTTTGGAGACATGTACACACCTTCGTCGGGGAGCGAAATGATAAAAGAGGAGGTATAAAACCTCTGCACTGCCTTCTAGGTTACCTGGCTAATAGTGCAAATGTGCCAACCCTTGCTGGGTCTTAACCGGTGAGTTGGCGGCGCCCACCCAGGCCCGAGGAATCACCACCCAGGTGGGATTTCTCCGCGGCTGTTGCACCTGCGGACATCCCTGCGTGGTTCCTCATTGCTAAGGAGATGGTTCGCGAATTAGGGAAGAGGTGATCAGCTAGTGTTTCTGCCTTATGTCTGCGCACTTCTACCGCTGATAAAGATCGCTGAGCGAGGGCTACGTCGTCTTTCCTTTTGGCGTTGCTGCCCGCAGCCGAGTCTGCCTGTTTCTCGTCGTGAGGCGCCAATGAGGCGTTCGCTTCCTCCAAAAGCTCGCCAATGCGGGTGGCGTAGGCCAGAATGAAGCTTCGACGAAACGACGCCACATTGCCGAGTAATCGCGCGTTGTCGGCAGCCTCCCCATGGGTCATGTGCCATTCGCACTGCCGCAGGAGGGAAGCGAAAAGGTCGCTGACATGATAGATGTCCGCCTCGGCACCAAAGACGGTGATAATTCCCTTGGGGTGAAGCTTGAGGACGGTGCATCCATTTTGATCCGCGATGACGCTAAGAAGTGTGGTCTTGTGGTTGATATAGGGCGCGCTGATACGGATGCGTGTGGACACCACCGTGTCCGGGGATTCGGCGAGTGCCTCATCGAGACGGTGTCGTTGTTGAAGGCTTTGTGCTTTGGCAATGAGCGCGCTGGCTTCCTCTTCATAAGGAGTGGATTCTGCCTTTCGCAGAAGCTGGGTGATCTTGTTGCGGATCCGATTCTCTTTGCTGTCTTGGTTTGCTCGAGAACTAGTTTTCTCTGCAGTGAGCACGTCAACGTCACGCAGCGGGGGCAAGGCGGTAGTAGCGTCAATCAGCCGTATGAGGTCATCGGTCGACATAGTCATCGAGTTAGGTGGGGAGACGCTTAACCATTCCTTGCGCAGCGCAGTAGAATTAATCTGCGCGGGAATACGAGCGGCGGCACGATAAATAAGAGGGTGGCAAAAGCTGCCTAGGACGTGGAGTAGGTCCTTGGGTGACCACCCTTGACAGGCAGCTTGGCTAATGAGCTCAAGTCCTCGTGAGCTTAAGGTTCCGTGGTGTGCGTTCATGGCTGTTCCTAATTCAATCCTATGGGTACATCTGTTCGGTTGTGAGGTCATTCAAGCACGTGAAGTTGACATCTGTCCTAAGAGTCGAAAAAATTTGCCCCCGAGATACTCTTGTCAACTGGGGGAATAGTTGGCGGGGCGGGGGCAAAAGATGCAACTCCCGCCGTTACTTGGGCCCGCGGCGGTAGGGTTTAGAACATGAACAGCCAACACGAATTCGTCCTTCGTACAGTTGAAGAACGCGATATCCGCTTCATTCGCCTTTGGTTTACTGACATCTTGGGGGCGCTGAAATCGGTGGTAATGAGCCCCTCAGAGTTGGAATCTGCCTTCGAGGAAGGTGTTGGCTTCGATGGTTCCTCGGTGGAAGGGTTCTCCCGCATCTCAGAGGCCGACACTATCGCAATGCCGGACCCTTCAACCTTCCAAATCATGCCCTTTGACAAGGAGGAACCGGAGCTTCTTTCGGCGCGCATGTTCTGCGACATTACCCAGCCCGATGGGCAACCTTCTCTGGTGGACCCACGCCACATTCTGCGCCGTCAGGTTACTGAGGCTGCCAATGAAGGGTTTACGTGCAAGGCTTCTCCTGAGATTGAGTTTTATCTCTTGGAAGACGCCCGCGATATCAATACCCTGATTGCCACCGATAACGGAGGCTACTTCGACCAAGCCACGCACGATAATGCCCCGAGTTTCCGGCGCCGGTCGATGTACGCGCTGGAATCCATGGGCATTGCCACGGAATTTAGCCACCATGAAACCTCACCTGGGCAGCAGGAAATCGATCTACGCCATGCCGACGTGCTGTCCATGGCAGACAACATCATGACTTTCCGCTACCTCATTAAAGAGGTGGCCTCCCAGCAAGGAGTGCACGCCACATTCATGCCGAAGCCATTTGAGCATCGCTCGGGCTCGGGCATGCACACGCACTTGAGCCTTTTCGAGGGAGATTCCAATGCTTTCCACGACCCCGACGATGAGATTTCACTTTCCAGTACGGGGCGGCAGTTTATCGCCGGCATCCTTGAACACGCTGTGGAAATGACCGCAATCACCAACCAGTGGACCAACTCCTACAAGCGCCTGATGTTTGGCAGCGAAGCCCCGGGATCAGTGACGTGGGGAATCTCCAACCGTTCGGCGTTGGTTCGAGTTCCTACCTATCGTCTTTCCAAAGAAATGTCGCGTCGCGTTGAAATCCGTTCACTAGATTCAGCGATGAACCCCTACCTGGGCTACGCGGTGTTGCTTGCCGCTGGCCTGCGTGGAATCAGGGAAGGCTATGAGCTTGGTGATCCCGCCGAGGACGACGTCCATCAGCTGACCCGTCGTGAGCGCCGCGCGATGGGGTACAAGGATCTGCCAAGCAGCTTGGACCAGGCGCTCCGTGAATTCGAGCGCTCTGAGTTTATGGCGGAAGTCCTAGGAGAGCACGTCTTTGAGTACTTCCTGCGCGCCAAGTGGGATGAGTGGCACGAGTATCAGCAGCAGATCACCGCATTCGAGTTGCGCAACAACCTGAATTTCTAGGAGAAGCATGCGTCCAGCATCTGTACCGTCCCCGGCAATTCTTGGCCTTACCCGGCCAACTGCTGCGGAGGACTTGTCCCGCCTTGGGTGGGATAATCCTGAGTCCCTTGAGCTGCTGTGGACCCTGGCCGCAGCCGGTGATCCCGATATGGCCCTCAATACGTTAATGAGGATCATCGAGTCAGCGCCTGAGATTGGCCCGGCGATGCGTGAGGACGAAACCTTCCGGGTACGGTTGATGGCCCTGTTGGGCGGCTCCTCTGCGTTTGGTGATCACCTTGCCGCCCACCCAGAGACCTGGCGCGAGCTCCAGCGCCCGCTGCCGACTCCCACGGAAATGCTGCACACCTTGTTGGAAGAGGTAGGCGCGGAACCGGCAACGTACGCCGAGCCGCCCACTCGTCCTGATACCGCGAGCCCCGATCTGACCTCTCCCGGTACATACCGGGCGGCTCCTGGCGACCACAAGGCATCGCTCAAGGTGGCTTACCGGACGCTCATGATGCGCATCGCCGCTCATGACCTCGCAGGGACTTTCCATTCGCGCAAGGGACAGTCACGGCCGCAGCCGCGGGTGGGTTTCCGTGAAGTCACGCGGCTGACGACGGCCCTCGCTGACGCCTCCTTGACGGCAGCGCTCGCCGGTGCTGTCCGAGTGGTCTACGAGGATCAGCCACTCGATGCGCAGCTGGCAGTCATCGCGATGGGTAAGTGCGGTGCAGGCGAATTGAACTACATCTCCGACGTGGACGTGATCTTCGTGGGCTCGGAGGCAACGCCACGGATCACCCGTCTCGCGTCAGAATTCAATCGAATCGGCTCGGCGTGCTTCTTTGAGGTCGACGCCAACCTGCGCCCGGAAGGCAAATCTGGTGCGCTGGTCCGAACTTTGGATTCGCACGTGGCCTACTACAAGCGGTGGGCGGAAACGTGGGAATTCCAAGCCCAACTAAAGGCGCGGCCACAGACCGGCTACCTGCCCTTGGGCACGGACTATCTCGACCAGATTGGGCCCATGGTGTGGACTGCATCGCAGAGGGAATCCTTCGTGGAAGACGTCCAGGCTATGCGCCGTCGAGTGCTGGACAACGTCCCGGAGGATATGCGCCTTCGCGAACTCAAACTCGGTGAGGGCGGTTTGCGGGACGTGGAATTCGCCGTCCAACTGTTGCAATTGGTTCATGGCCGCTCAGATGAATCGCTGCGTACGCTGGCGACGGTCGATGCCCTCGCAGCGCTCGTGCGCGCCGGGTATGTCGGACGCGAGGACGGCACCCAGCTCATCGAGGCTTATGAGTTTCTCCGCTTGCTCGAGCACCGCCTCCAGTTGGAGCGCTTCCGCCGTACCCACACATTGCCGGAAAAAGATGACCTCACGGCGCTGACGTGGTTGGCCATCAATTCAGGATTTCACCCACAGGGGCATCAATCAGCAGCGGATCGGATGAACGCCCACCTGCGGAAGATTCGCCTGCTCATCTCTGAGCTGCACTCGCGCTTGTTCTACCGCCCGCTGTTGAATTCCGTGGCGTCAATGTCTGCGGATGAGCTTAAATTGTCGCGCGAAGCAGCGCTTTTGCAGCTGGCAGCACTTGGCTATCGCCATCCAGATCGCGCCTTCGAGCACCTCACCTCCCTGGCGGCCGGGCAGTCGCGCAAGGCCCGTATCCAGGCCATCCTGCTGCCGACGTTGATGGAGTGGCTCTCAAACACGGCCGATCCAGACATGGGCCTGCTGAATTATCGCAAGCTGTCGGAGGCGGCCTACGACCGAACGTGGTTCCTGCGCATGCTTCGTGACGAAGGCGTCGTCGGCCAGCGCCTCATGAAGATTTTGGGCACCTCGCCATTTACATCGGAGCTCATTATCCGCGCGCCGGACGTCGTTAAGCAGCTCTCCGATGGCGCGGCAGGGCCCAAGCTATTGGAAACCAAACCGGCGCAAGTTTCCTCCGCCTTGATTAATTCCACCAAGCGTCACGCGGACCCTGACAAAGCCGTGTCGGTAGCCCGAGCCCTTCGCCGCGCGGAGCTGGCGCGGATCGCTGCCGCGGATCTGCTGGGATTTTTGCCGGTCCAGCAGGTGTGCTTTGAGCTGTCCACCATCTGGAATGCAGTGCTGGAAGCCGCGCTGCGCGCGGAAGTCAGGGCCTGGAGGCTGGAGAACGATGACGCCGAACCACCAGCCCGCATCGCCGTGATTGGAATGGGTCGGCTCGGCGGCATGGAGCTGGGCTTTGGCTCGGACGCCGATGTCATCGTGGTCGCCGAGCCAACGGAAGACAATGCCGAAGAGGAAGCCCTGCCGTGGGCAATTGGCATTATCGAAAAACTGCGCCGCCGCTTGGCAAAGCCTTCCGGGGATCCGCCCTTGGACGTTGATTTGGGCTTGCGCCCAGAGGGGCGGTCGGGAGCGGTTGTGCGCTCGATCGAGTCCTATGAGCGTTATTATTCGCAGTGGGGCGAACCCTGGGAGATGCAGGCACTACTCCGCGCGGCTTTCGTGGCGGGGGACAAAGACGTCGGGCAACGTTTCCTCACCATGGTGGATGCCTTCCGCTATCCACCGCAGGGCGTAAGCGAGAAGACCATCCGCGATATCCGCAGAATGAAAGCGCGCGTTGATAACGAGCGTTTGCCGCGCGGCGCTGACCGCAATACCCATACCAAGCTGGGGCGCGGCGGGTTGACCGATATCGAATGGACCGTCCAGCTGCTGCAGATGATGCATGCTCACGACGTGCCGGCGCTCCATGATCCCTCCACGCTGCGCGTTCTCGACGCCCTCGAGGAGAGCGAGGTCATTCCAGTCCAGCAAGTGCGGGAGCTGCGGGAGGCCTGGCTGTTGGCCACCGATGCCCGCAACGCCCTAGTACTGGTGCGTGGCAAGCGCGTGGACCAGCTTCCGGCACCGGGCCCTCAACTGGCGCAGGTGGCTGGTGCGGCCGGCTGGGAGCCCGAGCACAACCAACAATTCCTAGAGCACTACCTCAAAGTCACCCGGCACGCCCGGAAGGTAGTCGACGAGGTGTTTTGGGGTGAGACTGAGTCATTCGAGCACGATTAGTAGAGCACAGCGAGGAGAGGCGTTTATCCTCCCTGACCCGCACCCTGAGTTAACCCGGATCTATCCCTGAACTTAACGCACGCCCCTGTTCAATCAGGTGATTAGCCGTTAGCCTTAGGCGGAAGTGAACAGATAGTGTCCCGCGCCCTTTAAGGAGCCCGAAAAGGAGAACACCATGAGCCTTAATCTTTCTCTCGACCTCAACGCTGCCACGCTTGCTGATCTCGATGCATTCTTATCCGCGGCCCGAGCCGCCGGGTGCGATCCCGCCGCCGCGCTGAGCGTGGAGGGGACGGTGATGCGGTTGGACGTCGACAAGCCCCGCGTTGTCCCTCCTGAGCCGAAGCCAGAGACCCCACGCCGCAGCAGCCTCGATCGCTCCGTAGCGGAATCAACTATCCGGTCCATCATTGATGCGCTGTCCGAGCGCCTGGATTCGCCGCATCCCCCGCGCGGTACCTCTTTTGGGACCTTTGGCCCTGGCGCGGATTAAGCCGGCGGTGTGAGAAAAGTCTAAGGTTGTGGCCGTGAAGTCCAAGCAGTTTATCGCCGTGTGGGTCCTCGTTGTGATCGCTGTCATCACCGCCGTCGGCGCAGGCTGGTGGGCCACAGAGCGGCACCAGGTGCCGGAGGGCGCGCTGACCGTGGAGCAGGTGGTCAACGGTGGCGTCCCACAGGATCAGTCGGTTGATGTCCAACTCGACCCTGCTGAAAATGACCGCATTGTTTCGCTGGCAGAGGCACTGGGGATCCCGTCGGAGTCGGTTCCTCGCGGCCTCTTGTCGGTGGCATCAGACAGGTACCGCTCCCGCCAGATCCTCGAGACTGATCTCAAGAAGGCCGTGGAGGCGGGTGCAATTACGAAAGATGATGCGAAGGGTGTGCTCGCCGCCTTTGACGCCGGGGTCGTCGCCCCGGTGGATGGCCCGATTCTCGTGGAATCGACCCCGGCCGAATAACCCGATGAACTAGCCCGGCTGGGGTGCCGGCGCGAACACACAGGGACTGGCAGGTGATACGCAGTCAACGGGGATCTGCCTGGCAGCCGCGGCTCTTAAGCTCACACGCACAGATAACGAATCGATAAAGGTTGGTGCGTTGAGGTGGAGAAACAACGAAAACTACGCGAGCTGCTCAGAACCGCCTTGGGGGTGAGCATTGCCGTCCTCGTACCAATTGGCGGTGGGCTCGGGGTCTTCGAAGTGGCCAATTCGGTACCCCTTGAGACGGCGTTGAGCGCCGCGGCCCTTCATTAGCCCAGCCCTGAACTAACCAACCTGCACGATGGTGACGTGCGGGCCGCCGTCCCCGCCGCGGCTGCGCAGGATGTGCGTGATGAGAACCCCCACGATGCCAATGCACCACACGCCAAAGACTGCCCAAGCAGCGAGCCGGAAGTCATGGAAGGGGTAGTCGGGCCCATTACCCAAGTGATCGAGAACCATGCCGACAAGCTGGGCGCCGATGACCGTGGCGATGAAGCCTCCCATATTGGCCAGGCCCGTCGCCGTGGCGACGACAGTGCGGTCGAGGTTTTCACGGACAATGTCGAAACCGTAATTTGCCACCGGTGTGCACAGGGCTACCAGGCTGATGAGGATGAACAGCGAGAGATAGCTGCCACCGAAGAGGAAGAACAGGGCCCACACCGCGCAGTGGGTAGCCACAAACCCTAAGGCGAGCCACGGGCGGAAACCGCTGGCCCTGGAGGAAAGCTTGCCGTGCAGTGGGCCGACGAGCACCATGCACACGCTAAACCACGTCAGGATCCAGCCGGCGCTAGTCTTAGAAAAATCCATGCCTGCAGTCATCAGCGGCACGCCCCATAGCATGACGAACACGTTGGTGGCCCCCAGGCCGATCCAGTGAATAAAGAATGCCTGCCAGGCTACGGGGGAGAGGAAAACTGTGGATAACAGCGCTGCTGTGCTTTCCGGCTTCGCGTTAGGTTTTTCTTTCGGCTTGGGCACGATGCCGAGGGATTCTGGGGAATCCGCAACCGCCACCGCGGCCGCAACGGCGATGAGGATGCCCACTGCACCCAAGCTAACGAAGGCCATGGTCCACCCACCCCAGCCCAGCAGCATGGCGAAAGGAAGGGCGGACAAGAACTGGCCCAGCTGCCCAAGCGACGAGGTGACCTGAGTGAACATGGGGGTGCGGTGCAGCGGGAACCAGTAGGGGAGAATACGCATCACGGAGAGGAAGGCGGTGGCATCGCCCGCGCCGATGAGCAGGCGGGCGGCGATGGCTACCCAATAATTGCTGGTGAAGCCAAGGAGTACCTGACCCACGCCCATGATGACGGAACCAATGACGAGCAGGCGCCGCGGCCCGAACTTATCGATGAGCATCCCGGTAGGGATCTGCGCCAGTGAATAGATACCCAATTGCACAGCGGTGAACACGGCAATGCGGGAGGCGTCGACCTCGAAGCGATCGATGGCTTCGAGGCCCGCCACGCCAAAGGACGTGCGGCCGGTCATCGCCACGATATAGACCAACACCGCAGCCACCCACACAGAGAGAGCCTTCGTGGTAATTACATTGCGTGGATGAGGAGCCGACATGGCTGATACTTTACGCGTCACCAACTAAGATGCAGAGGGTGAAGTACATTTCGACCCGCGATACCGCCCGCCAGCCCGCCGCCTTTACGGATATCCTCCTTGGAGGTTTGGCCCCTGATGGTGGGCTCTACCTGCCGGAAACCTATCCCCGCATTGATGACGCCACCCTTACCCAGTGGCGCCAGACCTTGGCTGAGGGCGGCTACGCGGCCTTGGCCGCGGAGGTGCTCAAGCTCTTCGTGGACGATATTCCTGCAGAGGACCTCGAGGGGATTGCTCAGCGTGCCTACACCTACCCGAAGTTCGACGATGAGGAAATCGTCCCCGTCAGCGAACTGGGGGAGGGCCTGTACATTGGTCACCTCTCTGAAGGGCCGACGGCCGCTTTCAAGGACATGGCCATGCAAATGTTGGGCGAGCTCTTCGAATACGAGCTGGCCCGCCGTGGCGAGACCCTCAACATTTTGGGCGCTACCTCGGGTGACACCGGTTCCTCGGCGGAGTACGCCATGCGCGGTCGCAAGGGCATTCGCGTCTTCATGCTGACCCCGGCCGGGCGCATGACGCCCTTCCAGCAAGCCCAGATGTTCGGCCTGGATGACCCGAATATCTGCAATATCGCCCTCGACGGCGTGTTTGATGATTGCCAGGATGTGGTCAAGGCGGTATCTGCCGACGCTAACTTCAAGGCAGAAAACCGCATTGGTGCGGTGAACTCCATTAACTGGGCCCGCCTCATGGCGCAGGTGGTCTACTACATCAATTGCTACCTCAAGGTCACCGCAGAGAACACCGAGAAGGTCTCCTTCAGCGTACCCACCGGCAACTTCGGTGATATCTGTGCCGGACACATCGCCCGTCAGATGGGCCTGCCCATCGACAAACTCATCGTCGCAACCAATGAGAATGACGTGCTCGATGAGTTCTTCCGCACGGGCAGCTACCGCCCGCGCTCCTCGGAGCAGACGTACAAGACGTCCTCGCCGTCGATGGATATTTCCCGCGCCTCGAACTTCGAGCGCTTCGCCTTTGACCTGCTGGGCCGCGATGCCGCACAAGTTAAGGATCTGTTTGGCACGAAGGTGAAGGAAGGCGGGTTCAACGTCGACAAGCAGGCGCTCGACGCTGCCCGCGCCGAGTACGGCTTCCTGTCTGGTTCCTCCACCCACGCGGACCGCCTGGCCACCATTAAGGATGTCCACGAGCGCTACAGCGTGCTGGTGGATCCGCACACTGCCGACGGCATCAAGGTTGCCCGCGCAGTTAAGGATGAGTTCGGCGTTGACACTCCCATCGTGTGCCTAGAAACCGCGCTTCCGGTGAAGTTCGCGGAGACCATCTCGGAAGCCATCGGCAGCGAGCCGGAGGTGCCGGAGCGTTTCGCCGGAATCCTGGAAGCCGAGCGTCACGTCACCGATCTGCCAAATGATGCAGCGGCGGTGAAGGATTACATCACGCAGTACATCAAGAGCACGGAGGTTTAAGCCAATGGCACAGGAACAGTTCTCGGGTCCGGAGTATTTCACGGAGTTTGACCCGGAGAAGTTCATCCGTGACATGAAGCAGGTCGCTGAGATGGAGAAGGAAAATAAGGATCACAAGGCGGACTCGGGTGAGGCTGCATCCGCTCAGGAGGGCTAGCCCTTACCTTCTGGTGGTGCTCAGCGCGACTGCGCTGGCGGTGGGTGGATGCTCAATGCCTATGGGGGTTGACTCCGTTCCCGAAGCTGCCTCGAGCACGTCCGAGTACACCACTATGACGCCGGCCCCGCCGCAGACGCATACGCCCGATGCCTCCCCGGTGCCGCCGGGCGCGGCGCTCGACATCTCTAGAACAGAGCCTGTTCCTGGCGAGTCCTTTGACTTCAACCTTTGCACGGTGGCGTGGAGCTTCGTGCTTGACGACGCCCGTACCATCGCCGTCACCGCCTCCCATTGCGGTGAGCCGGGGGATACGGTGTGGGCGGGCGCTGAGGATAGGGAATTCGTGTACCCAGCGGAGCCCGTCGGCACCATCATCTATTCCGATCTCAGCTCACCTGACACACACCGGCTCGACTTCGCTTTGGTGGAGATCACGCGGCAGGCGGAGTTTTATGTCCCGCAGGACATGCCTACCAGCGTGGTCGCTGCGGGGCAGGAGGAGCTTCCGGATGAGGTGTGCAAGCTGGGGCGCATCACGGGAGAGACGTGCGGACCACTGACGCATGGAGAAAGCCACGGGAAACTTCAGTTTGGCGACCGAACGTTGGACACCGTCTCGGCGAGTGCCCGAGTCTGTTCCACGCATGGTGATTCCGGGGCGCCGGTCTTTGGCGCGCCGGGCAGCCCCTTTGAAGGCGTGATCGTCGGGGTTCTGTCAGGGACGACGGAAGCCGCGGCAAGCAGTCAAGGCTGCACCGACGGGTCTGAGGCGGAGATGTCCTTTACCGCTGCCTCCGACATCGAGGCACTCCTGCCGGAGATTCTGGAGCGGGTCTAGGCGCTAAGATTAAACTCATGCCGACTCCTGATTTTATTGTGTCCCTGCGTGAGAAAATCGGTCACGAGCAGCTCTTCCTTCCCAGCGTGACCGCGGTTATCGTGCGGGCGGTTCCTACCGGTTCTGCGATATGGGAGCTGCCTTCAGTGCTGCTGGCCCAGCGAGCCGATAATGGCACGTGGGCTCCCATCTCCGGTATTTGTGAGCCTGGCGAGGAAGTCACGACGACCGCGTTGCGTGAGCTCAAGGAAGAGGTGGGGCTCGACGGCCGTATCGAAGCGCTCCTTGGTGTCGGTCAGGTGGGCCCAGTGGTCTGTCCCAATGGGGATAAATGCATCTACATGGATACTGCCATCCGTGTCTCCGTGCCGGATGATGCGGAGCCGGTCATCTCCGACGAAGAGAACCTTGCCGCGCAGTGGTTCTCGGTGGCGCAGATGCCGACGTCCGTCAGCGCGCGCCACCGCATGATCATCGGGGATGCCGTGGCTCAGATGAAACACCCGCAGGGCTTCCGTCCGCGGATGGGCTACGTTAAGCGCAACTAAAAGCCCAGTTCAGAGGTCTTTTCTTTGAGGTTTGTCCGTGGGCTGGGAATCGTTGGAGTTACCGCAAAGTATCATCAGAAACGCATGAAGTGGGTTGATGTTGCCGGCGGTGCTCGATAGCTTCGGGGTCATGATTTCAAGCACACTGAAGAAAGTAACCACTGCAACTGCGTTCGTCGCCCTCGCGGGCGGCGTCCTGGGTGCCGGTACTGCCGGTGCGCAGGAACCATCCTCCGCTGACTCCGTGAAGTCCAGCCAGATTCAGGAGCTGAGCTCGCGTCTGTTCGGTGACTCCTTCTCCTCCTCCACGAAGCCGGAAGCTCCGCAAGGTTCTGGCTTGATTGAGAAGTATGAAGACATCGACGGCCTGCAGGAGAAACTGCCGGCTGATGAGGCCCAGAAGGTTCTCAACGGCACCTTCACCGCCAAGAAGAACCCGGCGATTTCCGTGACCTTCAATGACGATGGAACGCTGACCTACAACGATGGCTGCAACTCTGGCGGCGGCAACTACAAGCTTGATCAGACCGATGCCGTCGTGGCGGAGAACCTGACTTCCACGATGCGTGCTTGCTCCCCTGAAGAGATGGCCGATGCCGATGCGCTCAACACCATCCTTTCCGCCAAGCCGGTAGTTATCCCCGTGGAGGGTAACACCTTCGCGCTCGGCAGCCAGGGCCAGGCCATCCAGTTTGAGAAATCTGAAAACTAAAGCCTGTTAAACACCTGACAGCGTGCACTGCGGAGCTAGTTCGAGATTGGGCTAGCTCCGCTTCGCTGTGCGCGCCGTCCTTCGATGAGCCAGCTAATGAAGCGGCAGGAGCAAGCAGACCAGTGCGCGATGAGGAGCAACGGAATGCTGAGCGCGATGACGTCGAGAAGCTCCGAGCCATTCACCAGGGCTACCTGGTGACCACCCATGCTGACCGTTCCCGGTGGGAAGGTGCACGCCCACCACGCCGGCGAGTAGTCCACCCAACGAGCCACGTTGGGGTAGAAGGTGATCATGGCATAGAGCGCGAGGGGGACGGCGATCACCATGGCGGTCAGCCCGTAATAGACGGAAACATGACCGGGGTAGAGAATCTGCATCGCGGTGGTGGATTGGCCCACCACGCCCAGCGGAACCCAGGCGGTAGCTGAGTTGGCTCCGGAGAGATTTACCTTGCCGTGCCAAGCGGCCCAATACACACGGATAAAGATGGGGACCGCGGTAGAGATCGACATGATGAAAAGAATGGTGCCCATGACGTGGTAGGCATGCCCATAGTCGAGGGCAAGGAAGCCAGCCACGGAGGATGAAATCATGGGACCGACCAGCGGCAGGCCCCAGGTAAAGCGCGGCTGGCCGTCGAAGCGGGTGAGCTGAATAGCCCACGTGATGACGGTGACCGGGCCACCGATCCAGAAGCCCACTAAGCGGAAGGTTCCGATATCCGTCAACCCGGACAGCGCTGCGCCGAGCGCCAGGATGCCGATGAAATACATGGACCATTCAGCCATCGAGGTTCGCGCGAAGCTGGGCTGGCGGTATAGCGCAAAGCCAACCGTCAACACGAGGAGAATAATGCAGGATAGCGCTGCGAAAACGGCGGAGCCTGTCAGCATGCCCTCCTCAACGAGCAGCCGGGAGACGATGGAGGTTCCCATGAGGCTGCCGCCCCATGCGGGCCCGGGCGGTGGCAGTTGGCGGAATCTGTCAGTCACAGTTGGGAATAGTAACTATTCGCTGTACAAATGTCTGCGTGCTGAGCTTGTTTAAGGCGTGAGATTGCGCCATCGTGGGCGCTTCAGTAGGGGAGAACACAGTGTGGGGGTTGCATTAGGCGCTGATACGATGACAGACTCCGACGAATCAAGCGAAACGTCGAAGCTTGCCATAACAGTGTAGCTAAGGCAGTTTACCGGACATTTAGGTGTCTAGTAGGCCTGCACGTGAGGGGGCTCCTCTAAGGGGGGCTCCCAAAAACTCCCTGTGGCTTTCCCATCGCAACTGATTAGATAGTTGGCGTGGAAACTTTATCGAACGAAACTCTCTCATTGATTGTTGCAGCATTAGCGCTATTCGTATCGTTCGCCGCGCTGTTTCTGTCTTGGAAGCAGCTCTATGAGGCGCAAACCTCTAATGGCGGGCGTGGAATGAACCTACATGTTAAGCGAACTTCCCGCGATAACATGTCTGAAGACGTTGCACGGGAAGTGGACGAAGCGCTGAAAGCATTTCACCACGAGTATGTTCCTTTCGTAATGACACTCCAGGTCACTGGGCCGGCGGAATTTTACCAAGTCATCCCCTACACATGGGGAAGGGATGGTATGAGTGATCGGACAGGTTTTGAGGATCCGATCCCGAGGTTCACCAGTGAAGACGGCCGGGTCAGCGCAATAACCATGATCCAAAAGGAACTTCTTGATGGGATCCGATTTGGCGTTGCATGGCTAGAACCCGACGGACTTGGACTGAAGCCTGGGGCAATTCGCCTCGATCTGAATGGGGAATTGGAGGAGTGGGTGTGGCGCTACCGTTTAGTCGCCAAACTTCCTTTCGTTAGCTCTGGACGATGGAAGCGGCGTAAGACCCCGAAGCCAACAATTGGGCCGCTGACCCAGCCATGGGAGGTCCAAGAACTGCGTATGCGTAGGCGTATCTTCGGGAAGTTGTCAGCGCGACGCAAAATCGAATAGACGATTGCTCTGGCCACGATCTTTTGCTCCGGCAGCAAATGTTACGGCATCCGCAACGCCCTCCCTAGACAACATCTTTTCCACATCACCCAGCGCGACGAGGTCGGCGAAAGAAGTGGCTTGGCGGACGTCGTTCCCAAATGCGATAAGATACGCCCAAGCCTGATCCTCATGCTGCGGGTGCGCGATCAGCACGATCTACATCGGTGGGTGAATTGTGGGATCTTCAGTCAGCCAAAACACTTTCGTGCAGAATTCTTCGCGGTCTGAAACTAGAGCCGCGGCGATATTCCGCAGAACGCAAGATGGACACGCAAGTGAGACAAGCAATGCAGGCCGCTGATAGCCGGGGCTAGACGCTCTGTGCCCTCGATGGGCGCCGTTGCCAACAGGACTTGCTGTCCCAACCGTGTGCACTACGTGATTAGTGTCCTTTCGGAGCGAAGATCGAGATTACGTTACGTGATTCAATTTCTTTGAGTATTTGCGGATAGAGGATCTCTCTTTCCATTTGCACTTCAACGGGTTCTTCCTTTCGCCACCCGCGACTCGAAATTTGGATCGAAAGACTCTTGTGCCTTTCAGGAGTGATCAAGGACAGGTCCCGTGCTCGTCTAATAATTGCTTGGATGGAAACACCGGTCCGAGACTTGATCTCTGCAAACTGGGTCAAGGTGGTGGTCTCACATATGACGTCTGCGATAAGTTCCCGAGGGAGTAGAAAAGCTCCCGCAAACATGTGGGCTTCCAATTCTCGAACTGACTCAGACTCGGGACGGGTTAGAGCATGAAGAACGAGGTGGCCAAGTTCGTGGGCGAGGGTGAATCGGTGCCTGTCCCCAGACCTGGAGGGTGCGTATGCAGTTACCCGAATCCGGGGGTTTGGCTGTGGTGAAGAAACTCCCTCAAATTCATCGAGGACGAGTCCCTCGATTTTCAGGGGCGCAACAACAATGCCAGCGCTCTCCATTGATCGTGTGACATTACCGATAGGCCCACTTCCGAGTCTTAGGGTGGCCCGGACGCTGTCGGCAATTTCCGAAATTGCTTCCAGTGAAAGTACGCCATTTGTATCGGGGCGTTCTATCGCAATGTTCGCCTGGGGGATTGTAAGTTGAGTTTCTTGGACTGTTTCCTCAAGTTCGGCAAAGTGAGCATTAATCCTGTCTTGTAGTTTCTTTGGCATTTTCGTCCGTCGGAAATTCAGGGACGCCCGCCCGTAGGTGTGTGGAGGGCGGCTGAAGTAGTCTGCTGGCAACCTGAATTTTCGCGTGGCCTGCGCAAAAACTGCTACTGGAATGGGCTCCTCGCCTTGCTCCATCCGCGAGACGTGGTATTGAGAAGAGTCGATTGCTTCAGCAAATGCGACTTGGGTCAGCCCCTCTCGGAGGCGCAATTGTTTCAATCGTCCAGGACCATTTGTGCTTGTGTCCATTATGACGTTGTGCCCTCCTCTGCATTCTCGTTCGCAATGAACTGGAGTTCGTCGTCGGTCGGAATGAAGGACTCAATCTGCGCGAGCGATTTTCCGGCAACGGAGGACGTCTTGAAGCCATACTTGAAGCGTGCAGTAGCTACCGAATCTCCATATTCGGAGAAGTACATCTTTAGATCCCACCGGATTTCGTGGCCGGCCTCGTTGTCTGCCGGAACCTTTCTCCAGGCCCAAGTGATTACCGCAAATTTGCTTGGAGTTTTTGTGGCCATCGGAATGACATCCACATCTGCGAAAAGTGCAAATTGGCGCTTTTCCTTGCCTAGAGACTGGGTTGATGGGAGGGGGTGATTCAGGCTCTTGTCGAACGTCTTGTCTGAGCGAAGCAAAATGGTCGTTCCGTGAGCCTTCAATGAGATTGACATACTTAGCGACGAACGGGCCTTTTCGAGCTCAAGGATGGCCGGGCCAATCTCAGTTACCTCGTTTTCAAGAAGACAGTCTTTGAGCATTATCGTGCGGGCCAGTCCGCTTCCGTCTTTGCGATTCTTGCTTGGGAAAACGCAGGCGGAGGAGATGTAGGTGTCGTAACCTGCTTGGAGCCAATCGGTTAGATGTGGCAAGAGGTCTCGGAAAAGCCGCTCATCGGCACTATACTGAATGTTTACCATGTCTCAATATTATAGAGCCCGGGTCCGTTTGTCTATAATATTGGCGAGAAATAAACATTTCTGAGGCTAGGCGTCTGACCGGAGTGTTTGACGGAGTTGTCGCAGCTCCTCCGATAGTCCCCGCTTCGCCGGCGTCTCGAATCTCGCTACGGTGACCGAGTCGGGACATAAGTCTCTCTGGAGCACCTTCGTCAATGCCGACTTTGCGACTCCTGATCGTCAACACAGTTCCTCTTGCGCTCTGCCCGACGTGGACTTTGAATCGACAAACGCAGTGAGGTTCGCAACGAAGGTTTGAACGAGGGCGCGTGCCTTTTCGGCCTTGTCGTGGGGCCATGCTGGGGCAGAACTCACAGGGGCTCTCGCGGCGAGGGAGCCCCCGCTCTGTCGGCTGGGCTGTCATGCTAGAAACCGCTTGGTGGCATGGCGAACAAGGAGGCCGCGCGGGGGTACATGGGGAGTACGAAGGTGTTGTATTTGTGGGCGGGCAAGCATATTGTCTGGCCATCAAGGCAATGGCGCAGCTTCTGGACCCGCGTGCAGCGCCGGACGTGGGCGACATCATTGTAGGCAATTCGAGGGGCTCGTTGACCAGCGTGGGACTCTGCGTATGCGGACGAAGAAAATCAATGAAGATGGCTCCAACCGCTTTGTTTGTCCGGCGCTGGAGGGCAAGTTGTCCTGTCCGGCTCGCAAGATTGACTCACAGGCGAAGAAGACAGCGGCAAGACGAACGCTTGGTGGTCAGACACAGCAGCCATTGGCTGTGAAACAAGACTCAGTAGAGCGCCAGCAGGGCAAAGCCTGTACCGGCAAGTCGGTAATCGTTCCGCTCTACCTCGATAACGATGACATAGACAGCATTAATAAACACCTTCACTAGGGGCCGGCCGTTTACACTCAAGAATGGTACGACACCTATAAGTGTGGCCGAACCGCCATCGAGGCCCGAAACGCTAGTGCTAAGCACGACGTCGCGCTTGGGCTTGGAGACCGGGCGAAGCGCGGCATGTGGGGCTTTGACGGACCCGCCATGCTTCTCGCCATTCTTGTCGCCGCGTTGGACGCGCCTCGAGTCATTGGTTACCTTAAACGCAGACGCGACGCTGACCTTACTCCGACTCTTCCTCGGGGAGGACATCCCCGCAAGAAGCGTTTTGATGATCATATTATCGGGCTGGCGTGGGGGGGCAACCGTGAACGGATCGTGAGGTAGAGGTCATTCCGGCGGCGAATACGGCCGAAAATTGGCGGTAGATAAAAAACTCCGGCCCGTGGACACTTTTTCAGTGCAGGTCCACGGGCCGGACTATTGGTTGGAGGTTCGCAAATCTCAGCAGGTTAGACTTGTAAAAGCTCCTTTTACGGAACGTTTGGGAAACCGCGTGGTCAGCCGCTGTGACGTTGGTTCACAACCCGTTCCCACCGGACCCCGCCCGGTTTTCCCGCGCGTTACTTGTACGCACGGCCTTCCCGCTCATAGACCTCGGCGGCGGTCTCGGCCTTGTCAATCACCGCGCGAACGTCGGGGTTCTTGAGGTCCACCGACCGCAGCGAGTCAACGTCCTTGCCGGAGACCGCAAGAATCTGGACGAACTGGTCACCGAACTCGGCTGCGTAGTTGGACAGTGCGCGCAGTTTGTCGAGCGCGTCGCCTAAGTGGTGCCCGTGCGGGTCGATAATTGAGGGACGAACCGTATCACCCACTTCGCGGAAGAAGATGAAGTCCGGCTGCATGTTGCGCCACCGGTTAGCAGTGTCGTCGAGGTACACCGCAGTCAGTGCCTCCGCGCTGGCGCGCGACGGGTTGCGGTACCAACCAACAGCACCGCTGCGGCCGGACTCGGTGGCAACGACGTGGGCCTCCCACTCGTTGAGGTTGAACGGGGCCGTACCGTCGCTTGCGGTAAGCAGGTGGCCGACGTAACGGGTGAACGGGACCAGGTTGTTGTCCTTGTCCGCAGTGCCTTGTGGCACCGTCCGGTTCGCGGGCTTGGTCAACGGCTCGTGGCTTGGGTGAATCGCCATTTCACGCAGCGGCTGGTACGCGGCCTTGCGCGAATCTGGCAGCACGGCCAACTCGGCGTTGTAGGTGTCAAGCCAGTCACCCGCCACGTCGTCCGCGTTGTCCGACACCGACTGCGCAATACCCGCGACACCGGCCAGTGCCGCCAGTTGCAGCCGGGCCTCGTCGATTAATTCCTCCTCGTCCGCGTCCGGGTCCTTGTCCACGAGTTCGTCAGTGCGTGCGTCCACCCACATATCGGCCAGCGCGCGGGTGAACACCGGAATTGCCGCGCGGTAGGCCTCCTCAATCACGCGCCGGTCGGCGTACAGTTCGGTACCGGACTCGGCCAGTGTCAGGTCACGGTCCGCGTAGCCGAACACAAGTCGCTGGGTTTCGACCTTCAAAATGTCCTCACGTTTGTCGGCAACCTGCTTTTCGTAGCGGGTGAGGTAGCCGTTGACAATGGAGATAAGTTCGTCCTCGGCCTGTTTCATGCCGTTTTCCATCAGCCCGTCGCGCTGCAACTCAATACCGAGATTGAGCAGCATGGAAATGGGCTTGTCCGAGCGCGTTGGTGCCACCATGCGCTGAATCGCGCGAAAGGCGTCCCAGACCTTCTCGTTGGTCACGGGTGTCAGTGACTCGGTGTCAATCACAATCTCGCCCACTGGCACGTCGCCACCGCCACCACCAGTGCCTACTTCCTTGTCCTGGTTGATTTTCTCCACTGCGTGCGTGGCAGCAGCGCGGTTGAACTGCGGCAGGATACACAGCACCGAGTTCAACAGGTCGTTACCCTCAATCCGTCGTGCGAGTGGGGAGCGCACCATACGCCCAATGACCTGCGTGATGTGGGCTTCATCGACCGCTGGCCTATACGACACCATGACTTCGGCGCGTGGGCAGTCCCAGCCGGTCGAGATAGCGGTCTTGGCGAACAGTACGCGAATGTCGGTGCGTTCCTGCACGCGCTGCGGTTCGATGTAGGGCACCAGCGTGTCGCCGGCCATGATGTTGTCGTGCTCGCCGTAGACGTTGGCAAAACAGTCGTGCGGAATCTGCGGCCAGCCTTTTCGGATAGCGGAAATGGCCTGGTACATGTCCTCGTCCGTGGCCTTGTCCTTCATCTGCACGACCATGAGCGGTACGACGCGCTCGCCGTCGCCGCCCTGGTCCTTGTGGTAAGCGTCCCACCGGGCCGTGGTTTCAGCCAGGATACACGCTGCGTCCTGGACGAACACACCGTCAAACGACTTGCCTTCTTCGCCTGGGATACGTAACTCGACAATGTCTTTAATCAGGCCGGACTCCTGCACGTCGGCCACCGGCACAACCACGTCACCCATGACGAACCGCTCGCCCGTCATGGATTGAATCATCGTCTTAAACGCGCCGGGGGTTGCAGAAATACCCAGCACCGTCGGAATCGGTGGCACTGGCTCTGCGTGGCCCTCTGGGGTGTGGCCCTCAATCAGGCGGCGCAGAATCGTGGCCTTATCCTTGCGCTGCTTGCCTGCGCCGCGGTGGGCTTCATCGACAACCAGAATCAGGTTGTGCGTCTCCGACTGAATCGTGTTGCGTAGCGTGTCCCAGAACGTCACCTGCGTGGTGTCACCGCGTGCAAACAGCGGGTCCTGACTATCCCGGCGGCCGCCGGTAAGTTTGGTGCCCTTGCCCAACTTCTGCGTGTTCAGGAAGTAAATGCAGCCGCGCTCGAATAAGGGCTGGTTGAAACTGCTATCCAGCGTCACCGTGCGCGTGGCAAGGTCGCTGGACGCGGTTTCAATACGGTAGCGCGACTGTTCGTTCAAGTCCGGGTTGTCCGACAGCCACAAAATGACGGCGTTTTCGTCCTCCACTCGGTCGTCGCTGGGAATCAAAATGCGCTCGAACACGCTGGTCGCAATCACGGTCTTGCCGGCCCCAGTTGGGGCAGACAGGGCGAACACGGCCTGCTGGCCGATGGTGTGTGACTTCGCCGCTTTGTCGAGTCGTTCCATGATGGTGTCGGCGGCCGTTTCCTGGTACGGCATGAGCGTGTACTTCATTAGTGGTTCTCCCGTGTCTGCTGGAAAGCGAAGTTGTTGAGGTAGGTCGAGTAAAGACGAACCAGTTCGGCCCCGGTGTCAGCCAGTTCGCGCGCCATAGACTCAAACACTAGGTCGTCATTGGTCACGATATAGACCACGCGCACCGTTTCGCGCTGCTGCACCGCCGCGACGAAGTCCGCCGACGCGGCCACATTCTCAATCACCCCGTAGGCGTTGGTGAGGTCCCAGCCCCGCGCCGGTATCCGGTCAATAATCCGGCCAGTTTGGCCCGCACGCAGCCACAACATCGGCGCAATCTCTTTGAACGCGCGGTTGTGTCGCACCCGCGTCGGCGGCTCGTAGGTCAGCGTGAAGAACCGCGCGTTGGCGTCGAAGCCGTCGGCCATTGGAAACTCGTCGGTGAACTTGTAGTCACCCTTAATCGGGTCTCCGGCAGGGGTTCGTCCCGTAATCGCAGCCTCGACGCGTGGCTTGGTCACGTAGTCGCAGATACCCCACTGCTCCCACTCGGGGTCGCCGGGTCGAAGCCCCTGTTTACGCAGTTTCACCTGCTCGTCGGCGGAAACCTCGTTGTTAGTCACGGAGATAGACCGGCGCCTGCCACCGTCCTGCTTGTTCAACCGCATTACGGCATGAGCCGTGGTGCCAGAGCCGGAGAAGAAGTCCAAGATAGTGGCGTCCGGTTTGTCCTTGACGAAGAACCGCAGCGCGTCCTCGACGGCGTACAGCGACTTGGGGAAGGGGAATCGGCGACCGGGAAGGAACAATCCAACCAGGTTAGTGCCGTGGGCGCCCGCTTCGTGGGCCGTAAGATTCCATTGGGTCTTAGGGGCCGTCGTTTTAGCCCCCTTTGAATACTGAACCTCAAGGGCACCATCAGAATCCCTGCCCGTTACAACTATCTTTCCTTCATCAATCATCTGCAACTGATTATTTGTCAGGTAGGAAACGGACCGGCCTTTTCCTTTCTTAGGGCGGCCAAACTTGATTGCTCCGATGGAGTGAAGTCGTCGGAATGTTTCGGGGACCATTGCCCAACTGTATTCATCTCCGTTGCGTACAGGTGGCCAAACCTCATACGTTCCCTCTGGGGCGGGTTTAGGTTCGTCCCCGACCAAAACAGTATCCCCGACGGAGTGGAAAGAATCATCGGATTCGTTGAAGTAAAGGGGGTACCAGGAACCCGGATTAACCGGCCGCAGTCCCTTCCTGCCGGTCCGTGGGAACCCGCGCCACCGAACATTGCCGGCGTCGGATACGTCCTCGTTCCCGAGCATGTCGCTGCCCGTCCTCACGAGTTTGTAGTCCCCCAACATTACGAAGTAAATGAACTCGTCTACTCGGCTGAACTCATTTGCACGTGCTGTGCCTTTAGGGTTAATCACGTTGCTCACCATCTGAATCTTTGCCTCCGGGAAGGTCTGTTCGAGCAACATACCTAGTCGCAGGTATTCCTTCTCGTCGATGGTGACAATGAGGACCGAGTCTTCGGGGTTGAGCAGTTGCTTGGCAACCAGCAAACGTCGCTCCATGAACGACAACCACTTGGAGTGGCGGTAGGCGTCGTCACCGTCCACGTAGTCGTTGTTGTACTTCCAATCCTTCGCGCCCGTGTTGTACGGCGGGTCGATGTAAATGCAGTCGATGGAGTGGTAGTGCGTGTACGTCAGCATTTTCAGCGCGTGGTAGTTCTCCGCGTTAATCACGCTGTGAAACGGCGCGTTCTCGCCGTCCGTACCGATCACTTCGCCGGTCTGTACCAGGCCGGGGTAAATCACGTCGTCGTGCTCGGCGGTGACAACGAGGTCGGCAACGGGCACCGCGTCCATTGTCTCCGGCTGCTCGTCTGCCTCCGGGTGGGCTTCGACTAAGTGGGCAACGCGTCCGTCGTCGGTGCGGGTGATACCGGCGACGCGCCAAGTACGCGGGTCCGGTTTGTCCTTGGACCCGCGCGGTGGCAGCACGTGAACGTTATCGCCGCGTCGCACTGGTCGGCCCGGTAACTCGACCTCTTCGGGTAGGTGTCGCTCAAACACCAGCCCAAAGGTGCGTGAGGTCCGCGCGTGGAACTCTTGCTCTAGGGCAGCGCCAAGGCGCGGGTTTTCCTTCTTGGCCTGCGTAATCAGGTCGTTGAGTCGTGACATTGTGGTTGTTCTCGCTTAGTCGGTATCGGTGTCGCCGGAGCGGGCGGGGGAGGACAGTTCGGGGGACGTGACGGAAATCGGCCCGTTCCACAGCCGCCGGCCGGCCAGGTGCTCGAAGCGGGCGACAGTGACAGAATCGGGCCACACTTCGCCGCGAAGTACCTTGCTCAAGGTGGCTTTGCCCACCCCGGCGCGGCGCGCCAGTTCGGCCTGGGATACGCCGTGGCCTGCTTGTTCGTTCACGTATGCGGCCAGGTTGCGCACGAACACCTGCACCAGCGCGTGCGCACCAATGGCGGCGGGGTCCTCGGGCCATGCGGGGTACAGCGCGCGTGGTTTTTGCCGTGCCGCGCGCCCGTGAGTTGGCTTGGTTTCCGTCATGTCCCCAACACTACCGCTCGTGTCCCGAAAGAAACGGGGTGGCGGTTGTGGCGTGGCTGTGGGCAAGAGAAAACCCCGCTGCGTTGGGCGGGGCTGCGTTGCTCTAGTCGATTGGTGCTACTCGGAGGAGATTGCCGTCCGGGTCGGTCGCTACGAATGTAGTACCGAAAACTTCCTCGTACGGTTCGCGGACAATGGTGACTCCCTGCTCTTTCCATCGCTCGAACACGGAGGATACCTGGGCGGCCGGAACGTTCATGCACACTTCCGATGTGCGTCCTACCGCTCCCTCCAGGGCGTCTGCGTTGCCGGTCCACAACGCGAGCGACACACCATCGCTCAATGAGAACGTCACATAACGCGGAGAGACGAAGTCGGTCTTTAGTTCGAGTAGGTCGCTATAGAAACCGACGGAGGTGTCTATGTCTGATACGTAGATGATAAAGACGGTTTCGCGGTTCATGTTTTCCTTATTTGAGTGTCGGGGCCGTGGGTGAAACCCAGGATAGGTCAGTTATGTAGCACAATGCTTTCCGGCTCGCCGGAAGGTGGTCGTGTGTGCTAGTTATCTCGCGGCTCGGCGGTCACTGTGGGGATATGCGATGTTTCTTCTCCCGAACCCGCCACAGGTGGTGGCCGGTGCCGTGCTCCAACTTGGCGAGCGTGAGCGCGCTCGGCCACGCTGCACCGCGTACCACACTCGACACGGTGGCTACCGGCACGTTGCACTTGCGTGCCACATCACTTGTCGAGGTCTGTAGTGTCAGCCGTTCCACAGCGCGGGCAAAGCGCTGTACGACCTCGTGGGTGGGGTTGGTCACGTGCTCGTCATGCGGCCACGCCGGGTACAGCGCGCGGGGTGAACGGGGTGACTCTGGCACGGCCACAGTATGCCGTAGGGGGACACGAAACATGCTGCTAACACGCCGAAACAGGTGGGCGTAATGACCGGACTAGGAACACTGGAAGACCAGGCCCGCCGCTACCGGCCACGGCGCAACAAGGTCACCGATGATGTGGCCGGGGTGATACAGCACGTGCTGCTGTGTGGTGTGGCCTTCGGGCATGACGGACCCGTACGGGGGATTGATACCCGCAAGCGGTTGCAAACCGTCGGTGGTTTGCTTGCGCGCTATTTGACCAGCGTGAAGCAGGTCTGGGGCAGTGTCAATGAGGACGACGTACACGACCTGTTCAACCACGACCTCGTGGACTGGTGGGTGGCCGAACAAGTGCGAGAAAACCCGCCGGCACGCCACGAGCGTTCACTGCTGCGGTTGTGTTGGGCGTGGACCTCACCGGACCCGCGCATGGCGGCACGCGAGTTGTCGGAACTGCCGCGAACACGCCCGTTTCAGGTCCACAAGACTGTGCCAGAGTCGCGGCCGCTTTCGCCGGACGAGTTGCGCAAGGTCTGTGACTGGTTGGAAGTCGCACCGACGACACAGAGCCGCGAGCGGGCCACGTTTGCGGTGGCACTGACCATCGGCGCGGGCTTGCGGACCTCGCAGCGTAGAGCACTTAGGACCAGCGACCTCGACTCGCACGGCGAGTTCGTGCGCGTGGACGGCGAGCAGGTCCCGGTTCGTCCCGAAGCACGTGCGGCCGTGGCGAGTCTGTACGAGCGTGGGGTCAATGGTGCCAGCCAGGCGTTTCCATTTACAAACATGCAGCCACTCGGGTTCGACCTGAAACCGACAAGGCTCATTGACACGTGGGTGGTCATGCAGTTGCGCGATGGGGTGGAGGTTGCCGAGTTGGAACCGCGCTCGAACTACGCGCAGATTTGCCGGGCCGCGATTGTGGCCTTGCGATTCGACGCCGACTACTCCGGCATTGTCGTCCCGCCGTTGGAGGGCCACACGCGGCCCGGTTATGGGCACCTTCGCGTGGTCTCCGACACAGGGGAGGTTGGCAAGTGACCCCGTTGAGCAGGCATGTTCTAATCGGTGTTCGAGTAGGTCGTCCGGCGTCGGGGTTGCCGCGTAGTGTTTCTTTTAAGAAACGTTGCAGGGCAAGGGGAGTGACCAACATGGGAACTAGGGACGAACTACGCGACGCGGCGCTGCACTACACACCGCGCTCGATGAACAAGGACGACTGGGTACAGGTCCGCGACTTCACGCAGTCCGTGACCCTCGAACACGTGATACCAACCGAACCGGACCGGGCCACGCTGCGATTAACCATGCTGGCGGTGGCACAGGCAGCACACGTGACACTCAACCAGGTCGGTGGGGAACTGACCTACGCGGACGTGTTCGACCCGCTGGTGGTGGAATACGTCGTCTCGCAGACCGGATTGACCGACAGGGCCAAGGGCGTGCGCCGGTCCCTGCTGTACCGACTGGGCCGCGAACTCAACCCGAACTGGCCGTTTGACGACCGCACCACCAAGTACGGCTACAAAGCACCAGACGCGCCCTATACCGAGCAGGAACAGCACTTCCTGGCTCAATGGGCACAGGGGTTGTCCACTGACTACCAGCGCGCCGGTGCCACGCTCACGCTCGCACTCGGCCTGGGTGCCGGGCTTCGCGCCGGTGAAATGGCACGGCTGTGCGGGCGCGACGTCACCGTCCACAGCGACGGCGGTGTCACCATCACCGCCCACGGCTACCGCGACACCGCGCCGCGTGAGGTACCGGTGTTAGCCGAGTGGGAACAGGTCGTGCGCGACGCGGCGGGCAACGTCGGCGTGCACGGTCTGGTGCTCTGGCCGAACCGCGCGCACGCCACCACGGAGTCCGTGGCCGCGATTCTTGGCCGTATTGGCAAACCGCACGCGGTGGCACTGGATACGCGGCGGCTGCGCACAACGTGGATTGTCGGCCACCTCCACCACAACGTGCCCGAGGCCGTGGTCTGCCAGGCAGCGGGACTGACGGACCTACAGCACTACGCGCGGTGGTACCACACCGCCGAGGTGCCAGCCGAGCAGGCGCGTGCGCTGCTGCGGCGAACGCCGTACCCAAGCCTCCACATCGCCGAATAACCGAACACAGACCAGGGACGAACCACACAACCGAGGGAGGTGAACACCATGACAACGCACAACCCGGCAACCTACGAGGGCACCATTTCGCTCGATATGCTGAAAATTGCAACCGACGTGGTGGACACCTCCGGTGTGGTTGAGCAACTAGCCGAATGGGATAGCGCGGACCGCGCCGGGCGTGGCCTGGGTGGCCGACCCGCGCACATTCCGGTGCGCGCCGCGTTGATTCTGTTCATTCTCCCGGCACTGCTGGGTAAACCGATGTTCGTCCGCGAGTCCTCCGAGATTCTGCGCTACCGTCTCGACGGCAAGGCGTGGAATGCCCTCGACATTGACCTGCGCAAGTGGGACTCTCGCACTGCGACCACGTGGTACGACCGGCTCTGGCGGACCCTGCGATACCGCGTGCGCGACGTGATTGACCCGTTCCCGGAAACACCACACTGGCGCCGGTTGAGCAAGGAAGAATACGCCGAACTTGAGGCCAGCCGGGACCCCGAGTTTGTGGCGTCGCGCCACGCACGTACCTCGATTTTCATGTCCATGCTGGCACTGGCGAGTGCGAAGGTGCTCAACGAGAACATGTTTGACGGCTGGGACGGGGATATTGCCATTGACGGCACACCAATTGAAGTCACCGGCTACGGGCGCACCGCTCGTTCTCGCCGTGAACCGTCTACGCCGGAAGCAGGGTGGTATATCCGCAATGGCGACCACAAGGGCGATGGTGTTAGCGGTGTTGAGAACATCAAGAAGTCTGCCTGGGCGTTTGAGGCCACCGCCGTTGTTGCTGTCGGTGGGGAGTTCGGCAAATCCCTGCCAGCGCCTGTGGTCGGTCTGTCGTTGGATAGGCCGGGCTACAAGCCGGGCTACAACGCTCGTGTGGCGCTGGCCCATTTGGAAAGGACGAACCTGCCCCGGCGCTATGCAGTCACCGACATGGCGTATTACCCGCTGTCGAAGGCCGAGCATTACCAGATTCCTATGCGGGAGAAGGGCTGGAAATTGGTCGGTGAAGTACCAAACAGGGCGGAGACCAAGGGTGTGTCCGCTGCATATCGTGGCGTGACACTGGTGGACGGCACTGGGTATTGCCCGGCGATTGCCAAGCGCAAGGACCTACTCGACCCAAAAGGCGAGTTCGATAAAGGACACATTACAGAGGAACAGTTTGCGCAAGCACTAGAGCAGCGCAAGCGGTTGCAACTCGACATTAAGGAAGCCGAAAAAGACGGCACCGTGCGGTTTTCGTGTCCCGCATTATCTGGCAAGGTGGCGTGCCCGCTGCGTAAAAACGACGAGCAGGCGAAAAAGAACGCGGCACGAAAAGGTGCTGCCGGAAACCCGGCGCTACCACTGTCGGTACGCCAGGTACCAAGCCAAAAGTCATGCGGTGATGTGTGCCGTCAAAAGTCTGTCTCCGTAGGTGTCAACGACCCCGACGCCACGCGCTTTAACAAGTACCACCAGCAAGGACCTGCCGCGTATACCGAGGATTGGAGGGCACTGTACAAGGTCTACCGTGCAAGGAATGAGGCGGCGAACGCGTTTATCAAGGGCGAGTCGCACCTTGGCACAGGGGATAGAACCAAGAAGGCCATGCGTGGTTTTACAGGCGTGGCGCTGCGTACTGTGCTGGCGGTGGTGGCGTCGAACGTTCGTCTTTACATCAACTACCTCAAGCGGCTTCGTGACGGGCTTGTCACACCGCCACCGACAAATCCGGGCGGTGGCAAACCGTGGAAGAAACAGGCGGTGGACTTTATCGACATTGCCGGACCCAACGCTCCGCCACGCCCAAGCAAGGAAGTTGCCTAAGGCCGTCGCCCATCAGGGCCACGGTCTCGAAGTGCTGGCTAGGTACTGAAAATAGCCCGGTTCGTCCCAAAACCCGCCCCCGATTTCACGGCCAGCAACGGCGAAACCCCCGGTTTCCATGTTGGATACCGGGGGATTGCTGTTTCTGACCAGTTTCGCAAATAACACCAGGTCAGTTACGCGAATGGCCCTTTTACCTCTAACAATCGTAGTACATCTCAAATTCCTGCGGAGTCGGACGCAGGCGGACCGGCGCAATCTCGTTCTCGCGCTTGTAGTTGATGTAGGTCTCGATGAGGTCCTCGGAGAAGACATCGCCCTCGGTGAGGAAGTCGTTGTCTTCCTCGAGTGCTGCGATGGAGGCCTCCAGGGAGGTCGGTGCCTGCGGGATGGAGGCGGCCTCTGCCGGCGGCAGCTCGTAGAGGTCCTTGTCCACCGGAGCGTGCGGCTCGATGCGGTTCTTGATGCCGTCGAGGCCCGCCATCATCATGGCAGCGAAACCGAAGTAGGGGTTGCCCGACGGATCCGGAGCGCGGAACTCGATGCGCTTGGCCTTCGGGTTGGAGCCGGTGATCGGGATGCGGATGGCAGCCGAGCGGTTGCGCTGCGAGTACACCAGGTTAATCGGCGCCTCGAAGCCCGGAACCAGGCGGTGGTAGGAGTTTAGGGTGGGGTTCGTGAACGCCAGCACAGCCGGTGCGTGGGCCAGGATGCCGCCGATGTAGTAGCGAGCCATGTCGGACAGACCAGCGTAGCCAGCCTCATCGTGGAAGAGCGGTTTGCCGTCCTGCCACAGGGACATGTGGGCGTGCATACCGGAACCATTATCGCCAGCCAGCGGCTTGGGCATAAAGGTTACGGTCTTGCCGAACTGTTCCGCGGTGTTCTTGATGATGTACTTGAAGGTCTGAATATCATCAGCCGCGTGCAGCAGGGAGTTGAAGCGGTAGTTAATCTCGTTCTGACCGCTGCCCACCTCGTGGTGGAAGCGCTCGATGGTGAAACCAGCCTTCTGCAGCTGCTCCACCATGGCATCGCGGACCTCGCCGTGCTTGTCGACGGGTGCCGTCGGGAAGTAGCCGCCCTTCACGCGAGTCTTGAAACCGGTGTTCGGGGTGCCGTCGAAGTTGGTCTCAGAGCCGCGGTTCCACCAGCCCTCGTCGGTATCAACCTCGTAGAAGCCGTTGTGGACATCGGTGCCGTAGCGAACGGAGTCAAAGATGTAGAACTCAGCTTCAGCGCCGAAGTTACAGGTATCCGCGATGCCGGTGGAGGAGAGGTATTCCTCGGCCTTGCGCGCGATGTTGCGCGGGTCGCGGCTAAAGGGCTCCAGGGTGAACGGGTCGTGGACGAAGAACTTGATGTTCAGGGTCTTCGCGGTGCGGAAGGGGTCCACGAAGGCAGTCTTCGGATCCGGCAACAGCGTCATATCGGACTCATCGATGGTGGTGAATCCGCGGATGGAAGAGCCATCGAAGGCGAGGCCGTCGGCGGCTGCGTCTTCAGTAAATTCCTCGGCCGGAATAGAGAAGTGGTGCTCGGTGCCGGGGACGTCCGTAAACCGGATGTCAACGAACTTGACGTCCTCTTCCTTGATGAATGTGATGACGTCCTGGATTGTCTCAAAGGACACGGTGGTCTCCTGTTGGTTGACGTGTAGTACTCCCGACTAGTTTACAGGTATTGGCTGCATCACTGGGACGCGTGGGCACCTGAAGGCAAAATTTCTGCTCGGGATGGACGGCGGCTAGATTGGTGGGCATGGCAGATAACAACGATGGCATCGGGTCGGGGCAGTGGCCTGGGCAGGCATTGGGCTTGCCCAAGGAAGGGCCAGGTGCCCTGGCATCGGTAATGCGGCGTACGTTCGGCGTGTTAATTGACTGGATTTTGGCCATGATCATTGCCAACGTTCTCGAGCTCTTCACCGACAATCTGGGCGGTCCCGCCTTCCTGGGTTATGCAGTGTGGGTAGTCATGGGCATCGTGTGCGGGTGGCTGTTCGCCCGCACCCCGGGCATGGCGTTGCTCGGTATGGGCGTGGCGCGCCTCGACGTGCCAGGCACTTCCGTCGGCCTGTGGCGTGCGGTGGTCCGTACTTTGCTGACCGCCGTGCTGTTTCCCGCAGCGATGGTCGACGCCGACGGCCGCGGCCTCCACGACCGCGCCACCGGCACCGCCGTCATCATGGCCTAAGGCTGTTGGGACCAGCAATAAAGCTGCTGGGGTGCGTGAGGCAACAAGGCCGGGGGCTTCGAAGGCAACGTAAAAGGTCCCTTCCGAACTCTCGGAAGGGACCCTTGATGTGCTTGGAGCTAGTGGCTTATTTGCCGCCCTTGCGCTCCTGCATACGGCGCATACGGCGGTTCATGCCCGCCATGTTCTGAGCCTGGCGGGGCATCGGGCCCTTGGGCAGACCCGGGGTGGTGCCTGGCAGATCATCCATAGCCTCGATGCGGCGAATGTTGTCGTAGGTTTCGTTCTTGTTGTAGTTGCGCGGCAGCTTCATAATGTGGCTGCGCAGCTTAGACACGGGAACCTCGTCCTCGCCATTGCCCACGAAGACCTCGTACACCGGCACGCCGCCGGCCATACGGTCCACGCGCTTCTTCAAGCGGTTAAGAGTAGGGCCGACGCGCTTGCGGTCGCCCTCGACGACGAAGATGACGCCCGAGTTGCCGATAACGCGGTGGATAAGGTCCTGCTGGCGGGTAGCGGCCACACCAGTCTTGACCTTCCACACCACACCGACGGTGTTGCGCAGCTGCTGCTCCAAGGCCCAGCCGGCGGCGCCAGGCTGATCCTCCACCTTCTTGTACATATCGCGCTCGAGTCGGCGGGTAAACAGGAACATGGCCAGGATGGCGCCGATGCCCAAGCCCAGGATGAGCATGAACCACTGGCCGTTGAAGAGCGTGCCGATAAGGAAGAAGAGCAAGCCCATGCCCAAGAATGCAGCCAGCATGATGGGGATGAGCGCCTTGTCCTGCTTGCGCTGCATGTTGAACGCTTGCCACATCTGTGACCAGTTCTGCTTGCGCTGGGCGCGCTTTGCTGCGCGCTCCTGCTTCTTCGCTTCCTTCAGCGATGCCTTGTCGTCGTTAGCCATGGCTCCTACTTTAGAGGTCAGAGGGTCAAAAAGAGAATCGAACTAGCGAATAGTGGACGCCGCAGAGTTCGGGTTCGCTGCACCAGCCGGGGTCTTAACCATGCGTGTGGTCACCGGAGTCTCCTCGGAGGGGCCGTACTTCTCCAGAAGCGTGGAGGCCTCCTGGGCGGTAGCACCCTGGGAAGTCTCAGCCAAGTGCTTGAGGTTCTCCGGAAGCTCGAGGCCGCGGGCCTCCATGGCCTGCACGTAGAGGCGGCCAGCGCGGTAGGAGGAGCGGACCAGCGGGCCGGACATGACGCCACCGAAGCCCAGTTCCTTGGCCAGCTTGGAGTGCTCCACGAACTCCTCTGGGCGTACCCAGCGCTCGATGGGGTGGAAGCGCGGACCGGGGCGCAGGTACTGGGTAATCGTGATGATGTCGCAGCCGACTTCGCGGAGATCGCGAAGGGCTTCCTCGATCTCCTCGGCGGTTTCGCCCATGCCCAGGATGAGGTTGGACTTGGTGATCAAACCAAAATCGTGAGCCTGGCGGATGACGTCGAGAGAACGCTCATAGCGGAAGGCCGGGCGGATGCGCTTGAAGATGCGCGGCACCGTCTCCAGGTTGTGGGCGAAGACCTCAGGGCGGGCTTCAAAAACCTCTTGGAGCAAATCCGGCTTACCGGAGAAGTCCGGGGTGAGGTTCTCCACGCCGGTGTGCGGGTTGAGCTCATGAATTTTGCGCACAACCTCGGCGTAGAGCCAGGCGCCCTCGTCGGGAAGATCATCGCGGGTCACGCCGGTGATGGTGGTGTAGTTGAGATCCATCTCCTGGATGTTCTCGGCCACGCGGCGCGGTTCGTCGCGGTCCAATTCCTCCGGCTTGCCGGTGGCGATATCGCAGAAATCGCAGCGGCGGGTGCACTTGTCACCGCCGATGAGGAAGGTAGCCTCACGCGATTCCCAGCACTCGTGAATATTGGGGCAGCCGGCCTCCTGACACACGGTGTGTAGGGAAGCTCCGGATACGCGGGATTTCATGTCCTCATAACCCGGTCCGGTGCGAACCTGGTTGCGGATCCAGCGTGGCTTCTGTTCGATGGGCGACTCCGCATTTTTCTTCTCAATGCGGAGCATCTTGCGTCCTTCAGGCTTAACAGTCACGGAACCTCACTTTACGCGTTGGGGTTAGCTCTTCCTAATACAAGTCCTGCGAGAGCCGGGTTTATTCCACCGAGGGTATCTTCTACTTTCCCTCTGCTGCTTTGCGGGCTTGGCGTGCCTTCTCGTTGGCCACCTTGATGGGATCAGGCGCCGAGGCGAAGGTGTGGTCGGCCACGGTGAGTTCACCTGAGAGGGCTTTGAGGAGGGCGTCGAGAAG
The DNA here is from genome assembly GCF_001810695.1 of Corynebacterium sp. HMSC065D07. NCBI lineage: Bacteria > Bacillati > Actinomycetota > Actinomycetes > Mycobacteriales > Corynebacteriaceae > Corynebacterium > Corynebacterium sp. HMSC065D07. Next base: position 7,732 of record NZ_KV802425.1, on the reverse strand, counting down.
CGGCGCTTCCGCTTCCTGAATGGTGACCTCGCGGCCAAGCTCCAGCGAGAGCGTGGACACGTCGGCATCGTCGATGCCGCAGGCCACGATGTGCTCGTAGTACTCCAGGGTATTGGTGCAATTGAGGGCGAGGCCGTGCATGGTCACGCCGCGGGTAACGCGGATGCCCAAGGCACCCAGTTTGCGGTCGCGCTTCGGGGCGGCCGGATCGGCGGCGCGCGTGGTGGACGGAACCCATACGCCCGAGCGGCCATCGATGCGCCCGGCGGTGCTCACTCCGAGTTCGCGGACGGCTTGGATGATGGCTTCCTCGAGGCGGCGAACATAGTCCACGACGTCCACCGGCTCCGCCAGCTTGATAATGGGGTAGACCACCAGCTGGCCCTCGCCGTGCCAAGTAATGCGCCCGCCGCGGTCAACGTCAATGACCGGCAGGCCGTTATCTGGCATATCCTCCGGCTGCGTGCGCTTGCCGGCGGTGTAAACATTGGGGTGCTCCACCACGAGGATGACATCACCCTGCGTGCCCGCCGCGCGTGCCGCGGCGAGCTCGGCCTGCAGATCCCATGCTTCTTGGTAACCCATGCGGCCCAAGCGGCGGATCTCCAGTGGCTCGTCAGAAGCGCGGATGGAGCGGTTGGCGGGAAAGAAAGGTTCGCGGGGAGCAGTCATGGATACCCATGCTAGTCCCCGCGAAGATTCAGCCAGAAAGGGGCTGAATGCGCGCTGTTCAAGCGCAGATTTAGGCCACGCCGTTGGCGGAGGCGTACTCCTCAGCGGTCATCAGCTCGCCAGCCTCGGTGACCTCGACCTCGAAGAGCCAGCCCTCACCGAAGGGGTCGTTGTTGATGACGGCGTAGTCATCGTGCACACCCTCGTTGACGGCGGTCACGGTACCGGTGACCGGGGAGTAGAGGTCAGACACGGACTTGGTGGACTCGACCTCACCACAGGTCTCGCCGTGCTCGACGGTATCGCCCACGGCCGGCAGCTCGGCGAAGACGACCTCACCCAGGCGGTCGGTGGCCACGGAGGTGATGCCGACGCGGACGGTGGAACCGACAACGGAATCAGCAGCTGCGTTAATCCACTCGTGGTCCTTGGAGTAGGAAAAATCGGAAGGAAGATTAGCCATGAGAAGGGATGTCCTTTCGGTAGATGGATTCAGTAGTGGAGTTTACTTCTCGCGCTTGTAGAAGGGCAGCGCGGACACTTCGAAGGGGTAGCGCTTGCCGCGGATGTCGATCTCCACGGCGTCGCCAGCCTCCAAGCCTGCGGCGGTATCGATGAGCGCGAGCGCGACAGGGTGGCCCAGGGTGGGGGAGGGCTGGCCGGAGGTCACCGTGCCCACCTTGTTCTCACCGACGAAGACCTCCGCTCCGGCGCGGGCGGCGCGGCGCTGCGAGGAAACCAGGCCGGTAATAACGGCCTGCGGACCCTCCTCGGCGCGCTGGCGCAGCACCTTTGCACCCACGAAGTCCTGCTCCTTCTTGGCAAAGGCGCGGGACATGCCGGCCTCCACCGGGGTGATGTCACGGGTGAGCTCGTTGCCGTAAAGCGGCATGCCAGCCTCCAAGCGCAGGGAGTCGCGCGCGGCCAGGCCGCAGGGCTTGATGCCGTACTCCTCGCCGGCCTTGAGCAGCTCCTCCCACAGTTCTGGGGCATCGGAGTTGTAGACGATGAGCTCGAAGCCGTCCTCGCCGGTGTAGCCGGTACGGCAGATGAAAGCGTACTTGCGCGCTACCTTGCCGGTCATGGCGGCGTAGTAGGGAAGGTCCATCACTGCCTGTTGCTTGGTGTCCTCCACCAGCGGAACGAGGATCTCCAGTGCCTTCGGGCCCTGGACAGCAATCATGGCCACATCGCGGGACTCGTTCTTCAGGTCTACGTCGAAGCCCTCGGCGCGCTCGTTGAGAGCCTCCCACACGGTATCGGCGTTGCCGGCATTCGGCACGACGAGGAACTTGGTCTCCTCCAAGCGGTAGGTGATGAGATCATCCATGATGCCGCCATCCTCGGCGCAGATCATGGAGTACTTGGCCTTGCCCACCTTGAGGGGAACCAGGTTGGAGATGAAGCAGTAGGACAGGAACTCGGCGGCGTCCGGGCCGTTGACCCAGATTTCACCCATGTGGGACAGGTCGAAGAGGCCCGCAGCATTGCGCACCGCGCGGTGCTCCTCAAGCTCATTGTCATACTTCAGCGGCATCTCCCACGGCCCGAAGGGTGTGAAAGTGGCGCCGAGCTTCTCGTGTTCAGCGTGCAGCGGGGAGTGCAGGTAGTCAGTCATTGATTAAACCTCCTGGTTCTCGTCGGAGTAGTCAAAAGCCTCTGGCGGCGGGCAGGTGCACACCAGGTTGCGGTCACCATAAGCCTCGTCGATGCGGCGCACCGGCGGGAAGTACTTGTTGGCGCGCAGCGAAGTTACCGGGTAGGCGGCCTGCTGGCGGGTGAAGGCGAAGTCCCACTCGTCGGCCGCGACGGATTCGGCGTTGAACGGGGCATGGTGGATGACGGAGTCCTCGTAGGCCACCTGGCCGTCGATGATCTCCTGGATTTCGGCGCGGATGGAGCGCATGGCCTCGATGAAGCGGTCCAGCTCACCCAGGTCCTCGGACTCGGTGGGCTCCACCATGAGGGTGCCGGCCACCGGGAAGGAGAGGGTCGGCGCGTGGAAGCCGTAGTCCACGAGGCGCTTGGCCACGTCGGCAGCGGTGACGCCGGAGGCGTCGGTCAGCTCGCGCAGGTCAAAGATGCACTCGTGAGCCACGAGGCCGGCATTGCCCGTGTAGAGCACAGGGAAGGAATCCTTCAGGCTCTGCGCCAGGTAGTTCGCGCCGAGGATGGCGTGGCTCGTGGCCTCTGTGAGTCCTTGGGCGCCAATCATGGCCAGGTAGGACCAGGAAATTGGCAGCACGCCGGCGGAACCGTAGCGCGATGCGGTGGACGGCACGCCGGTGGTCTCCGCAGTCGGTTGCGAGGGATCCAGCTTGGGATCATTGGCATCGGCCGGCAGGAAGGGCACCAAGTGCTTGGCGACGCCCACCGGGCCCACACCCGGGCCACCGCCGCCGTGCGGGATGGTGAAGGTCTTGTGCAGGTTCAGGTGGGACACATCGCCGCCGAAGGCACCCGGACGGGCCCAACCGGCTAGCGCGTTCATGTTGGCGCCGTCGATGTAGACCTGGCCGCCGGCCGCGTGGACCTTGTCGCAAACCTCGCGTACCTCGGGGTCGAAGACGCCGTGGGTGGAGGGGTAGGTAATCATGATGCCGGCGATGTGCTCGCCATGCTGCTCAATCTTGGCGTCGAGGTCGGCGAGGTCAATCGAGCCATCGTCGGCGGTCTTGACCACGACGACGCGCAGGTTGGCCAAGGTGGCCGAGGCCGCATTGGTGCCGTGCGCGGAGGCCGGGATGAGGATGACATCGCGGCCGTGATCGCCGTTGGCCACGTGGTAGCGGCGAATGGCCAGAAGGCCGGCCAGCTCGCCCTGGGAGCCGGCGTTGGGCTGGATGGAGACCTGGGCGTAGCCGGTAATCTCGGCGAGCCAGGACTCGAGCTCCTCGATGAGCGCGCGCCAGCCCGCGGTGGTCTCCTCCGGGGCATACGGGTGGATGCCGGCGAATTCCGGCCAGGAGATGGGCTCCATCGCGGCGGTGGGGTTGAGCTTCATCGTGCACGAGCCCAGAGGGATCATCGTGCGGTCCAGGGCCAGGTCCTTATCCGCCAAGGTGCGCAGATAGCGCAGCATCTGGGTCTCGGAGTGGATGGAGTTGAAGATCTCGTGCTGCAGCGGGGCCTCGGCGCGCTGGACGGAGGACGGAATCTCGAAGGAGCCAGACGCGGCTGGCTCGGAGTTAGCGGAGGACTCGGCGCCGAAGGCAGCGGCGAGGATGTTGACATCCTCGCCGGTGGAGGACTCGCCGAAGGAGACCGAGACCTTGTCCGAGCCGATGGTGCGCACCAGGTAGCCCTGCTCCTGCAGCTGGGTCTTGATGGCAGCGGCATCCACGCCGGTGACGGTCACGGTGTCGAAGAAGTCGCGCGAGACAATGTCCTTGCCTGCGTCGGTGACTGCCGCAGCGAAAGCAGACGCGCGGTCGTGGACGCGTTGTGCGATGGCCTTGAGGCCCTCTGGACCGTGGTACACCGCGTACATGGAGGCCACGTTGGCCAGAAGTGCTTGGGCGGTGCAGATGTTGGAGGTCGCGCGCTCGCGGCGGATGTGCTGCTCACGAGTCTGCAGCGCGAGGCGGTAGGCGGGGCGGCCGGCGGCGTCCTTCGACACGCCCACGATGCGGCCGGGCAGCTGGCGCTTGAGCTTGTCCGTAACAGACATGAAGGCCGCGTGCGGGCCGCCGAAGAAGAGCGGCACGCCGAAGCGCTGTGAGGAGCCGAGGACCACGTCCGCGCCCATCTCGCCGGGGGCTTCCAAGAGAAGCAGCGACAGGGGGTCAGCCACGACGGCGGCAAGAGCGCCGCGGGTGTGCAGCTCCTCGATGGCAGCGCGGGGGTCGACGATATCGCCCTCGGTTCCGGTGTAGGCCAGAACGGCGCCGACGAGGTCTTCGCCGACGATGCCATCGCGGACATCAGCAATCTCGACCTCGAGCTCGATGGCGCGTGCACGCTCGGCGGCGACGGCGAGAACCTGCGGGTGCAGGCGGGAATCGAGCAGCACGCGGCGGCCCTTCTTCACCGCGCGGGCCATGAGGCCGACGGCTTCGGCGGTGGCGGAGGCTTCGTCGAGAAGCGAGGCGTTCGCGATGGGAAGACCGGTCAGGGACTCAATCATGGTCTGGAAATTGAGCAGGGCTTCGAGGCGGCCCTGGGAAATCTCCGGCTGGTAGGGCGTGTATGCGGTGTACCAGCCGGCATCCTCCAGCAGCCCGCGGCGGATGACCGCCGGGGTGAGGGTATCGGAATAACCCTGGCCGTAGAAGGACTTCAGCACGACGTTCTGGGAGGCGTACTCGCGCAGCTTCGCCTGCGCGTCATCTTCGCTCAAAGCCTCCGGGAGGTTCAGCGCCTCGGTGGCGCGGATGGAGGTGGGCAGGGCGGCATCGACGAGCGCCTCCACGCTGTCATAGCCCACTGCCTTGAGCATCGTCTCACGCTCGGCCGCATCAGGCCCGAGGTGGCGAGAGATGAAATCCATGTGTTTTATCTCCTTTGTGGCGTTAGTTTGTGTGACCTAAACTGCCCCCAAGTATAAGGCGTAGGCCATGACATTAGCCCCGGTTACCCCTGACATGGAGGCGCAGCGCTACGGCGGTCGCTACCGCGACGGTGAGGCCGATGACGAAGGCCGTGGAATAGCCAACAGCAGGGCCCAAAAGTGACAGGATGAAGGGGGCAAAGAAACCCAGATAGGTCAGTGAATAAAACACCCCCGTCGCTGCACCGAGCTCCTCTGCGTCGGCGATGGCTTGGGTCTCCGCGAGTCCGCTGAGCATGCCGATTCCATAGGAGCTGCCCATGATGATGGCCGCGATAGGCAGGAGAAAAACTGCCCAACCATGATGAGCCGCAGCGAGGACAGCGAGGCACAGTGCCATTCCTACTGCGGCCAGCGCCATGCCGTGGAACGAGGTCACGCGGATGCGGCCAGCCAGTTGCTGGATAACCACGCCGCTGCCCATGGTGAGAAGCGCGCACAGGCCGGCGACAAGAACGGGGTGGCGTAGGTGCTCGCTGAGCTGCGCGGGCAGGAACACAAAGGCGGTGGTGGCGGAGCCGAAGACCCATGGTGCGTAGGCCACTACCGGTAAGTAGTGGGGAGTAATCAGGCTGGTCGGGACAAATGAACGGCGCCTCGAAGCTGACTGTGCAGATTGCTGTTCCGGCACCGTCCACACGAGTGGGACCACGATGAGTGCTAGTCCGATGTGCAAAAGATAAGGCACAACGGTGGGCCAGGGGAGGAACTCGGCGGCGATACCAGCCACGCCGGGTGCTGATGCGAAACCGGCCGACAGGGCTATGGAGGAACGCTTGGCTCCAACGCTCAGATGTGTGCTGAGCTCCTTGATCCAGGCCGCGCCGGAAGACATGGCGAGGCCCACGGCGGCACCGGCGCACAGGCGGCCGATCAACAAGGGGAGGAAGGCGCCGCCTGCGCCGGTGAGGAAAACGAGGGAACCGGCGGTGGTGGTGAGGACAGCTGGGCGCATGATGGCGCGGCGCCCTAGCGAATCCGAAAGCGGACCACCGATGAATAGAGCGACCATGATGCCGAGGGCATAGATGCCAAAAAGGAAGGTCGTTTGCAGAACCCCGAGGGAGGTGGTGGTTTGGTAGACCACGACCATGGGGGCGAAGAGATTAGCGCCGCAGGCGACGAGGAACATACCGAGTGCGACGCGAAACCACTTCTGAGAAACCATGCGGCTCAGTCTAGTGTGCTGAGTCACAGTTGTCGGGTCTTGGTGGCAAGACGGATAAAGAAAACGCGCCTAACTGACAAAGTTGGCGCCGATCTCTGAAAACCGGGCAATAGTTTTGTCAGATAGGGCAGTTGTGGCGCCACTGAGCGATGTCACCGAGCTGTGTTTGCGGGGTGGAAGAAAACAGGGCGAAAACGACGAAGCTCCCCCGCCGCAGTGGCGGGGGAGCAAGCCTAGGGCTTAGAGGGCTTCGAAGCCTTAGAGGTCAAGGTCGGCTTCGAAATCTGCAGTTTCGAGGCGGTCCTTGATGGTCGTGATGAAGCGACCAGCGTCGGCACCGTCGACCACCTGGTGGTCGTAGGTGAACGGCAGGTAGCACATCTGGCGGATAGCGATGGCGTCCTGGCCGTCCTCGGTGACGACAACCGCGCGCTTGGTAATAGCGGCGGTGCCCAGGATGCCGGCCTGCGGCGGAACCAGAATCGGGGTATCCAGCAGGGCGCCCTCGGAGCCAATGTTGGTCACGGTGAAGGTTGCACCGGTCAAATCGTTCGGCTTGAGCTTGTTGTTGCGTGCCTTGTCAGCCAGCTCGGCGATCTTCTGAGCGATCTCCGGCAGCGTCAGCTCCTGAGCCTTGTGGATGACCGGGGTCAGCAGGCCCTTCGGGGTGTCCACGGCGATGGCCACGTTGACGTCAGTGTGGTAGGTCATCTCCTTGGTCTCCGGGTTGTAGGAAGCGTTGACGTTCGGGTGGGACACCAGTGCCTCAACGGTTGCCTTCACGATGAACGGCAGGAAGGAGAGGTTGGCCTCGTACTTGTCAATGAACGCCTGCTTGGACTGCTTGCGCATATCCCAGATGGCAGTCATATCGACTTCCTGGACGTGGGTCAGCTGAGCGGAGATCTGGAGGGCCTCAACCATCTTGGACGCCGTGATCTCGCGGATACGGTTGACCTTCTTGGTGGTGCCGATGAGCTCCTGCTTCTCCGGATCCACGGACTTGGTGGACCAGCGAGCACGCGGGCTGCTGGAAGCTGCCTTAGCGGAGGAAGCCGGTGCCTCACCCTCGCCAGCAGCGGCCAGCACGTCCTGCTTGCGGATGCGGCCGCCAACACCGGTGCCAGAGACGGTTGAGAGATCCACGCCGTGCTTCTCAGCCAGCTTGCGTACCAGCGGAGTGACGTACGGGACGTTGTCACCGTTATTGACCTTCGTGGAGGTCTCGGAAGCCTTCGGCTCAGCGGACGCGGCCGGCTTCTCGTCCTTCTTCTCAGCCTTGGCCTCGGACTTCTCCTCGGCCTTTTCCTCTGCCTTCGGCTCTTCCTTCTTCTCGGCCTTTT